>DNHM01000228.1 GCA_003485885.1 Acidimicrobiaceae bacterium | reverse complement strand
GCCTGCACCCTCTCCGCAAGCTCATCATCCTGGCAACACTCCTCATTACTGCCAGCATGCTCCTCGCTATTCCTGTTGCTTCGGCTCAGGGTCCAGCCCGTGACTTTGGCTCCGAGGCAGGCTTCCTTTCCTCGCTCAACAGCCAACGTGCTGCTGGCGGTCTTGGCCCACTGGCGTTGAACGGTTCGATGACTGCAGCTGCCGACAGTTGGGCACTAAGTATGGCAACAGGCAGCTTTCTCGCCCACGCTGGCGACATCATTAGCGGCACTCCCAGCGGCTGGACCAAAGTTGGCGAAAACGTCGGTCGAGGCCAATCGGTGACCTCGTTGACGAGTGCCTTCATGAACAGCCAAGGCCATCGGGCAAACATCATGGATGCGTCCTACACCCATATCGGCATCGCCGTCTATACCAACCCTAGAGACGGCCGCATCTACACCACCCACCGGTTCGCTGCCCTGCCTGGTGCTGCTCCTGTAGCCGCTGCGCCGGTTGTTGCCGCCCCTGTCGCCGCTGCTCCGACCGCAGTCCCCACCATTGCTCCTGCACCTACTGCTGCTCCTGCACCTACTGCAATCCCGGCCCCACCAACCGCTGTTCCCGTACAGCCAACACCGGTACCAGCAACACCAGTCCCAACCGCTACGCCGATCCCTCCGGTGGTGAGCACCCCAGAGCCTGAACCAACGCCGATCCCGGCAACGGCTACTCCAGAACCAACAGCAGTCCCGGCGACTCCAGAGCCGGTGCTGCCAACGGCAACCTCTGACCAGACCGAACTTGACGCTGACGGCTTTGGTGCGCCACCAGAACAGCTGGCATTCGTCGACAGTGCATCAATCAACGAAGCAGCGACCGCCAAACTCGCATCAAAGACAGCCAAGTTCGGCCGCTAATTCAGGTAGTTACATCCGCCTATCCCGTCACGGCGGGTCTGACCCCTCGTGACGGCGGGTCTGACCCCTCGTGACGCGGCACGTGATACTGACCGAGGACAGCGTGACGTTCTCGGTCGCTGTGGTGAGAACTTCTGTGAGCAGCCGCTCGAGGGTTAGGCGCCTTGGATCACGATTTGATAGAACGCTGCACCCATGATGAGCAACATCAGGATGCCGAGCACCAGCGTTGTCGCCCGGCGCATCAGGCCAGCTTTCCGAGCGTGACCGGCGTGGTGACACCACCGTCGGTTCCGCCGACGTGCAAACGCACTTCGGAACTTGGCCCTAACCGGAGTTCAGCGGCTGCAGAGGTGCGATTCAACACGATGGCAACCATACCGCTGCTGTCGATCATCAGACCGACCTCGCCCGAGCCCAACGCCTCGAAGTGCGTTACCCGACGCGCTGGCCGTTGGGCATCAGCGACTTGCAGCGAATAACGGGTGGCATCAAGTTCATCCGGATCGACATTGAGCTGGCAGTTGCCAAAGCGATCGACCCACAGCACCTCGGCGACGATCGTGTCGCCTTCGCGAGCGCTCACTGGCATCACGGCTGGCATGAGCAATGCAGGATCGATAGGTGTGCCTACCTCGGCAAGGGAAACGCCCATGCAGAGCTGAGCAGCGACCGGCCCGAACAAGTCGCGGCCGTCGAAGGTAGGACCGGGCGCATCCAGCCGGAACGGCGAATGAGTGATATCGGCAGCAGCGGTCGCACCGCCAACCAGTGCCACCGTGGGAGCCAGGAGACCGTTGTCAGGACCAACAAGGATCGTGGCGCCGTCACCAACCTCGACGGCAACTGCCTTACGCGCACCCCCAACACCAGGGTCAACAACCGCCAAGACAACACCAGGATTTAGATAGGCCGCCGAACGAGCAAGGGCCAATCCCCCACCACGCACGTCGTGAGGCGCAATATTGTGCGAGACATCGGCGATGCGCACCGTCGGAGCGATCGAGTGGATGACTGACTTGACGACCCCGACGAACTCATCGGCAAGGCCATAGTCGGTCAGGAAGTTGACAGTGTCGTAGCGCATGAACGCTCAGTCTGGCCCGGTCCCGTTCGAAACGGTCGGGCCGAACGCAATGTTGGTTCAGGAACCGGTTTCGGACTCGACATAACGGCTGTCGAGGAACTTGTCCAGATCAGCGACGCGAATGCGGTATGACTTGCCGACGCGCACCGCGCCAAGCTCACCTGACTTAATCAGGCGGTAGACCGTCATCGTCGAAACCCGCATGTCCTGAGCCACTTCGGCAACAGTCAGATATCGGGGGCGTTGGCCTTCGTTCACGTTGGCGGGTCCTTGCTTGTCCTACAACATCTAGAGGCTCGCGTGGCGGACCCTCTACGTAACGGAATTCACTCTAGGGCCTTCGAGGCGCGACTGTCACTTTGCACCCCACAACCAACGTAAGAAACATTGACACCGTGCAGCCCGCCTGGCCCTTCAGCCGCCTAGTTCCACGCTTCGCGCCACGGCAGCAGCGATGCCTCGAGCGATGATCTTTTCGATCTCGCTGTCCTGCATAGAGGTAATCGCTGCAGCCGTCGTTCCCCCTGGACTGGTGACGTTGCGCCGAAGTTGGACTGGTGACTCGCTGGATTCAGCAAGCAAAGTTGCCGCGCCGAGCACCGTCTGACGGCCAAGGGCGTCGGCAACCTCGGGGCTCAACCCCTGCTCGATACCGGCAGCGATCATCGCTTCGGCCAAGAGAAAAATATACGCCGGGCCTGAGCCAGATAACCCAGTCACCGCGTCGAGATCGGGTTCCGCGACCACCCTGACCATGCCGACCGCTGACAGGATTTCAGTGGCCCACGCCAGGTCCTGATCATCAGCGGTCGCAGAAGCAGCGATAGCTGCAGCACCTTGGCCTACGAGTGCTGGTGTGTTCGGCATCGCTCGAATGACCCGAGCCTGCGAGCCGAAGCCATCGAGCAGTGCGCCGATCCGGACACCGGCAGCAATGCTCAGCGCCCGAGTCGCTCCCCCACCACCCAGTTCCACCGCGACCTCGGCTACGTGTTGGGGCTTAACTGCCACCAACACGTCGCTCACGTCGAACTCAGAGCTCTCACATGCCGCCGAGCAACTCTCGACGATCTTGGCCCCAGGAAAGGTTTCGGCGAGATACGCACGGCGCTCGGCAACGACCTCGATGATCCCGATCTCGGCGGCCTGCGCCCACCTGGTTGCAATCAAACCACCCACCAGCGCTTCGGCCATCTTGCCACCACCAACAACACACAATTTCATGGCCTGACCCTACTTCGCAGCGGGAGCCGGAGACGCGTACGCCAGTCTCCTAGTGAGCAGTCAACCGCCGTCGACGGCCACGACCGCACGGTTGGTCATCCCTCCGGCTTGCGAAGCGAGATAGATAGCTGCTCCCGCTACATCCCCAATCTGACAGACATCGCGGAGCTGCCTGAAAAACGGAGCACGCCGGCAGTTACGAACCGGCATGGGTTTAGCGAGCGACTAGCCCAAGTAGCTACGGGGGTCGTAGGCGGTTCCACCGACGCGAGTCTCGAAATGAAGGTGTGGACCGGTGCAGCTGCCGGTACAGCCGACAGCGCCGATCGAGGTGCCGGAGGACACGCTCTGTCCGGTGCTCACGTTGATCGAGCTGAGGTGGGCGTACAAGGTCACGAGACCACCGCTGTGTTGGATCAGCACTCGTTGGCCAAAGCCACCGCTGAAGCCAGCGGCAATCACGGTGCCCGAAGCAGCAGACGCCACCGTGGTTCCGGTGTTGGCCGCAATATCGATGCCGTTGTGTTGGCGACCCCAACGTGGCCCGAAGTTCGAGGTCACCGTGCCGTTGACCGGCCACGTCAGCCGCTGGCCAGACGGCGCTCCTACAAGTGCGGCATTGGCTCGACTGACAGGCGCTTCCACAGCAGAGGCTTCGCCTCGGACCGCAGCAGCAATCTGTGCCTGGCGGCGTTGTTCTTCTTCGCGGGCGACTCGCTCACGTTCGGCCTGAATTCGTGCCGCTTCGCGGATAGCAGCAGCTCGTTGTTCTTCTTCGATGATCAAGCCGGTGATCTCGGCTTGCAGGTTGGCTTCGTCGACGGCCAACAGGTCGACTTCTTCCTGGAACTCGGCAATACGTTCGACCAGAATGGCTTCGAGCCGCTGCTGGTTCGCGATCGCTCCGTCTACCTGGGTTACTTGCCGTTGTGCCTGTAGTTCACGGCTTTCGATGTTGCGTTGGGCATTCTCGGCACGAGCTACCGCCAGCTCACGGTTTGCCTCGGCTACTCGGAGGTCGTCGAGGATGTCGGCCTGTGATGTTTGCACCGCAGATACCAAAGCCCGACGACGTTCGCCTTCGTTTAGGTCGCTGGCACGAAACACGTCTTCGTCGCCGGTGCCACGAGGTTGCACATAGGCCGTGATTGCCTGACGTTGCAGCTGCAACCGCAGATCGGCGATGCGCTGCTGCTCAAGTACGACCTCGTCTTGGGCCGCGATCACTTCGATACGAGCTCGTTCAAGTTGGAACCGAGTCGCATCGAGCTCGGCTTGACGCGAGGCCAAGTCCTCGGTCAGCACCCGTAACGCTTCCTCGATCTGCTCATTCGCCGACAACAAGGGATCCAAATCTGCTGCGGCTCGTGCTCTATCAGCACGGACGGCATCACGATCAGAGCGAAGCTGATCGATCTGCTCCGTTTGCGCGGATACACCCGAAGGAATCAGTTGCGCCAGAAGGCACAGCCCGATACAGGCAACGATAAGGCGGTGAAGTCGTGTCATCAAAGGTTTCGCCGCAGGGGGCAGCTGAACGAATGTAACACTTCTGCAATACATACACGCCTCACCAGCGGCCGTTTACTCAGAGAAACGATTCGCCAAGATCGGTTAGCAATCCTCGGCCACCGCATGCGGGGGCCCGGACCGATAACCGGCAGATCGGTTGTTAGCCGACAGGGTTGTTCATGTTACGCAGGCGCAGGTCGACGGGCAGTGCGGGGTCAGCGTCTGGCCAACCGCTGCGGTACGCCAACGCCACTGCAGCTGCCTGACTATT
>DNHM01000422.1 GCA_003485885.1 Acidimicrobiaceae bacterium | reverse complement strand
GCACCGGTTGGTTCGGGACGGCCATCGACTAGCTGCATTTCGCAGCCGTCACATTCGTAACCAACAACTGCTGGGTCAGCGCCAACCACGTCGCCCTGCACGAGGTCCAGACCAGCAAAGACCCAGTGTTCAGGACGATGCACTGTGTAACCGCCACCGGGTGGCGAGTGCGCCATGTTGGCGTACCCGCCACGGGTGAAACTGACCCCGGTCATCTCGTTCTCGGGCCGTTTGCACAATGGGTCGCTCCACATTGTGGTCACCGAGTGTTCGGCATCGGTCCCGACCACGGGATCATTGTCGGGATCGAACTTGTACGCGATGACGCGGCTGGCGTCGGCTTCGAGCCGGATCTGCCAGAACGATGTGTTGCCAGACAGGAACACTGCGGCACCCCCACGATCGACCCACGACTCGACGTTGTCGCGCATTGATGCGCTCCAGTACTCGTCGTGACCAATGCTGATGTAGAGCTCATACGGGTCGAGCAGGGTTGGGTCAGTGGCCAGGTCAAGGCTGGTGGCGTAATCGAACTCGAGTCCCTCGTTCTCGGCCCAGGTAACGAAGAGATGTTCCCAGTTGGCGTAGCCCGCAGCGACGGACCAATACGAGTGGTGCGCAAAGTGCGCGCGCCGTTCGTCTCGGGGGAGTTCGATAGCGTTTGCTGCTCGGAATCGAGCAGGTTGATCCTTGGTCAAGAAGCCGGGAGGCAACGGCCGTTTCATCGAGGATTCGTGGCCGCCGGTATAGAAGCTAGGGGCGTTCCAATCGTTGTATGCCGCATACGTGGTGGTCGAAAGCACCAACAACGCGTTGCCGGGTTTGGTTGCCTTAACCACAAAGAACGCGTCGGCAGTGTCATGGTCATTGCCGAGTTGGAGCCGGTAGAACCCGGAAGTCCATTCGTCCTGGATGGTGATCTGAACGGTGGGCTTCCAATCGCAGCCATTGTGGCCCACATCTTCGGGAATCGGTTGGATAGCGAGATCACTTAAGGCGTGGGTCTCGATGACCTGCGCTTGCGCCCCAAGTCGCACGATCTCAAGCGTGCAGCTGCCGTGGTCAGAACTGACCATGACATCGATTGTCTCGCCGGGTTTGGCCGACTGGGGCCAGCAATAAGCACTCAACATGACCTTGAATCTAGGACACGACGCTGCTGAGTTATGTATGCGTCACGACCAGTAGCCGGTGATCAGGCGGGTCGATGGGGTGTACCGACAATCGCTGAGGCACACATGACTTTTCAGACCAACGGCGTTCCTGGTTCAAGATTGAGCTTCACCCGTCCGTACATCTGGGCGTTGTTGTCGAAGTCGATGGTGGCGTGGTGACAGGCAGTGTTGATGTCTCGGTATCTGGCCTGAAGGACACTGTCGTTGTAGATCGCGTGTGCCCCGGCTCCGGCGAAGATGCGGTCGGTGGCCCGACGGGCGAGCTCAACGGCATACGAGGCATGCCACTTCAGTTCAGCGCGGTCCTCGATCGAGAGGCGGTCACCTGTTCGGGCAACATCATCACAACGGTCCGCGGCCTTTTGCATCAAGGATCGGGCCAGGTAGAGCTCGGTGTCGGCCTCTGCGATGCGCATCTGCACGCCAGGCTCTTCTGCCTTTGACATGCCGGTGTAGGTCGCTCGTCGAGTTGTTGTGCGGTCGATGTGTAGCCGCAAAGCGCCGTCGGCGATTCCCACGACGGCAGCTGCGAGCTGGATCGATAGGCACGCGAGCACTGGCAGCCGGTTGAAGAAGGTCGACCCATTCTCGCCATGGGGGCTCTCGCCGTCGAACAGTAACTTGGTTGGCATGGCCCGGTGATCGGGAACAAAGACAGCCTCGGCGACCACGTCCTTCGAACCAGTGCCACGGAGCCCGAGCGTGTGCCAGGTGTCGTCGACGGTGATATCGGCTTTGGGGACAATGACGTGGATGAGGCGGGTTGGGCTTTCGGGCAGCACATCGGCGATTGCCCCGATCAGTAACCAATCACCGTGGTCCACGCCGGAAGCGAACTGCCACCGACCGTCGAGCCGCCATCCACCGTCAACCTTGACGGCACGGCCCTGCGACGCCAGGGTGCCAGGCACCCGGCAGTCGGGTCCGTTGGCGAAGACTTCACTCTGGCAGGCTGCGGGGAAGTTTCCCACCATCCACGAATGAGCGTTCGACACCATCTGTACCCATCCGGCTGCCGGGTCGGCGGCGCAGATCATGAAGAGCGTGTCGACCTGCGCCCGCAACCCAGCCTCGGAACCTCCATTGGACTGGGCCGTGATCAGTCGCCACAGACCGGCATCCTTCATCGCCTGCACCGACTGGGGCGCGACATGACGGAGACGCTCGGACTCGGCCGCGTTGCCTTCAAGTAGCGGGATCAGTGCCTGGGCGGCGTCGGTAAAACGAGTATCCATGGTTTGAATCTACGCGCCCAAGCCTGTTCTGTGTTTAGTGATGGTGCTAGGTCGAGATGTCCTCGGTGGCCTTATGTGGGCCCGGAATGGATCAGACCTGGGATTAGCCGGAGATGTTGAGATACAAGCCGCTGCGGACAATGTCGGCAGTCGGATCAGCCATGGCACCACCCCAGAACTCTTGCCATTGTGCATCGGTGGCGGTCATGTCTGCGTAAGCGCCATACGCGTCCAAGTCAGCAAAGCTGGTCGATATCAAGACGGTCATTGGGTATGCGCCGAGCAACGACTGCGTGGTGCGGACGGTGCCTCCCATACGCTCGATGTGCGGGACAGCTGTCATAACTTGACCGACGAAGTCGACCATGCGTCCAGGCTTGGGTCGCCATTGGATGGCCAGTAACGCACCCATTGGTCGGTCAGCGGTTGGTTGGAAACTCGGATCGAGATCCTGGAACAGTGAGGCTTCGGTTGGGGTGGCCGAGCCTCCGGCAGCGGCGCGCAGCCAGAACTCTTGCCAGCCTTCGTCGGCCATGATCGCCTGAATCCCCGCTACACGTGCAGCATTGCTCGCGTAGTTGACGACAGTGGAAATGGTTCCAACGTCGGTGCCTTCGAGCGGCTGAATGACCATCGCCTGCTGCCCGAGCCGATGCAGAAGCGCCAGGGCCTCTGTCGTTGCGGCCATGTGGTCAGCGAGCCGACCCGTCTCGGTGCGAAAAGTATTGAGCGATATGACTCCCATAGTGGGCCCCTTTGTCGAGATAATTCGCCGTCTGGGGGCGGCATTCGGCAAGAGCAGGCTCAAGAATCGCCTCGGTCGAGGATCTCTTTGTTACGGCTCAAGCGTGGCTAGGTTGCCAGCAACCACCTTGAGTGCAGAACTGGCGGTCTGCGTTAGTGCGACCAGAGCGAAAGACTACGGGGAAACAACTATGCGCAAGACGACAATCCTGAACATGACCGAGGGCAACACACAATCTGTCGATGTCCAGCAGTACCTCACTGATCACATCGGTGATCGGTTCTCCTCCGATGAGATCGATGCCATGGTTCGTTATGGAACGCTGATCGGTATCGATCCCGGCAAGGCCTTAACCGTCGAAGGACAGGTCGGGGGCGAAGCGTTCATCATTGTTGCTGGCGAGGCAGAGGTGGCAAAGGACGGAGAATCTGTAGCCACAGTCGGTGCTGCCGAGATCATTGGTGAACATGCACTTATTACGGAGACTCGGCGTAACGCCGACGTTGTAGCGACCGAACCCACCTCAATTATTGCCTTTACTTCGCGTGAGTTTGGGGCGTTGCTTGCTGCATGCCCGAACCTGTCTTCGAACGTCCAGGGCCTAGCGGCGAGCCGAGAGGACTAGTTCTCGAAAGTCACCGTTGACGTGAGTAGCTGCTCACGGTGGCGTAGGAGAAAACGAGACGACAAAATCGCCAACCTCAAACCCCTCTCGATAGATGGTCACCTGCCCTAGGCTTTCGAAGACGATATGGCTGTCCGACGGACGGAAGA
Source organism: Acidimicrobiaceae bacterium (assembly GCA_003485885.1). Classification (GTDB taxonomy): domain Bacteria; phylum Actinomycetota; class Acidimicrobiia; order Acidimicrobiales; family UBA10347; genus UBA10347. The sequence goes on along the minus strand of DNHM01000422.1, from coordinate 1,440 downwards.
CTGCTGGTCGGCTCGTGCCATCGGGTCCGGGGAGTCACAGCGGTTGATCGCCATCGCTGCCGAAGTCGACCGACTCGGGCATCGGCAAGTGACCTCATCCGCTGCCGAAACTGAAGGTCCCGTCTTTGAAGATCCCGATCGAGTCGCTGCCATCACCATCGAAGTCGGATGCAAATACGTGACCGGTATGCATTCGCACTGACTGGTCGCCCGACCGACGCCGCAAGAGCCCGGACTCTCCGGTCGACCCACGCCACCTCGAGATGGACCGACATCGCTCGTTCCGACCCGTCGCGGACATGTGTCCATGACGCCGACGTCAGGTGGGACTCAGTCTCCGGGCTGGCGAGCAGCTTGTTGAAAAGCGGCGTTGAAGTCAGACCCATGGAGGTGTGAGTCCGGCACCGTGAACCATCCGGTCCATTACAGATCGAGCGCAAGGAGCCATCGCAACCCGCAACTCGGCACGGTCTGACGGTGCCGGGCACGAGTGAAGCGCAAGCGCCGTATGAAGCCCCAACGCTCTTTGGAGCGAGACTCGCCGAGCAAGTTTCAAGGATTGAGGGAGATCATTGCTTAGGTTTCTCGGCCCTTAGGCCCAGCCGAGGGCTGTGAGTGAGTGACCGTCATTCCAGATCTTTGTCATGTGCCGAATACGGTCCCCATCGAATTCCATCGCGTAGACGTAGTCGGCGGCGATGGCCTTACCCGTTGGCGGATCTACTGGACCAGGTCCGGTCTGCGTGCCTTTGAAGACGGCGTACGCAGTCACCACAGATCGCCCTTCATCTGTCGAAAAAGACTTCAGTTCATAATGTCCGTCCGGGATAGGAACGAACAGATCCCGCATCCAATCGGCGTAACCCTCGAGCGTTCCAATATCAGCTAGAGCATCAGATTGGCACGAGAAGGTGGCGCCGCCGCTGCAGTATTGAGCGCATTTCTCCCAACCCTTACCGGTTTCGCACGCATCAAAAATTGGGTAGCAGTCTCGGTGATAGTCATTTTGTGGTTCTCCTCATAGCGGATTTTGTCGCCGGGCCATCAGGCGGTCTCTCGTTCCGGTGCTGGGCGGAAACGAATAGCGCAGAGCTGTCGAGATGATGAGAATCCATGTATCGGCGGCTGGTATGAACCGGGACGATCTCGCAGCCTGTTAGCTACCTGACAACGCAACCGTAGCCGACAACGATTCATGGAACCGGCGAAACCGATCGGGCCCACGCATTCGCTGACCAAAGCGGAGTGAATGTTGGCGACAGAGTGGGTCGAAGTTAGGGGAAGTGAACTCCTGACCTCTTCCAATCGATGGACCCACCACACTGCCAGCGCACGTCCGCCGAAGCGTTGAGATAGGCGGTGGACGTGTCCGTGGAGGTCTGCGCGTAATTGCCGGGAGAGTGACTCACCTGAGAGAAGTCACCTGATTCGTTGAGCCAA
>DNHM01000266.1 GCA_003485885.1 Acidimicrobiaceae bacterium | reverse complement strand
CGGCGCCGAAGATGCCTGGCACTTCCAAGTCAACGGCGTGAGTTACCTGGGTATCTGCCAGAACGGCACCAACCGGTCACTACGTGAAGACATGCTGCGCGCGTTCCGTACCCGGGGTGTGCAACCGGACCTAGACAACCGCCCGATCCTTAAAGAGATCCTGGAACTGCGCCAAGAACAGGCCCAACTGGTCGGTTTCGCCAACTATGCCGAGCTGAGTTTGGATGCCAAGATGGCGCCGTCGGTCGAAGCCGTGTGGGAGTTGCTCGATCAACTCGAACATGCCGCTCGTCCCTTCGCTGAGATCGAACTCGAATCACTCACCGCGTTCATGGTTGAACAAGGCGCCGAAGGTGCCGACGACCCACAGCCGTGGGACACCGCCTACTGGGCTGAACGCCAACAAGAGGCGCTGTACAGCTACGACGCCGAGGTGCTCCGCGACTACTTCCAGCTGCCCAAGGTGCTCGGTGGCCTCTTCGATCTGGTCACCAAACTGTATGGCGTCGAGATCGCCGAATCGACCGACGCATCCGTGCCGGTATGGGACGAGTCAGTGCAGTTCTTTGAAGTCCGCCGCGACGGCAACGTGATTGCCGCGTTCTACGTCGACCCCTACAGCCGCCCGGGCGAGAAGCGGGGTGGGGCATGGATGAACACCGTGGTCGGCCGCGATCGCCTGCTCGCCACCGGTGATGCTGACAGCTCGCTGCCAGTGGCGCTGTTCGTGATGAACGCCCGACCGCCAGCCGACGGCCGCCCCGGCCTCATGTCGCTCGACGAAGTGCGCACGCTCTTTCACGAGTTCGGCCACGCCACCCAACATATGTTTACCGAGATCGACGAAGGCGGTGCCTCGGGCATGAACCTGGTCGAATGGGATTCGGTCGAGCTGGCCAGCCAGTTCAACGAATACTGGATGGAACACAAACCATTCCTGCGGGCACTCACCGCCCACGTCGACACCGGTGAACCACTGGACGACGAAACACTCGACCGCATCATCGACAGCCGTAACTTCATGGTCGCCAACGCAACGCTGCGCCAACTGCACTTCGCCAAGTCCGACCTGACCTTGCACCAACGCTTCGGCATCGACGACTCGATCGTGGACCCGCAAGCCCTCGACATCGAGCTCGGCAACCAGATCCTGGTTACGCCACGGCTCGAAGGCGAGAGCATGTTGCCCGCGTTTGGTCACATCTTCGCTGGTGGTTATGCAGCCGGCTACTACTCCTACAAGTGGGCCGAGGTGCTCGCTGCTGACGCGTTTGCTGCGTTCCGCGAAGCTGGCCTGGACAACGAGGCCGAGTTGGCCGAGGTCGCCAGCCGCTTCCGTGAAACAGTGCTCGGCCTCGGCGGCAGCCGCCCAGCAGCCGAGGTCTACCGATTGTTCCGCGGTCGCGACGCGACACCAGATGCGCTGCTAGCCGACCAAGGTTTGGTTAGCCCAGCCAGCTGACGCAACGTGGTTCAGCTGATCAGCTGATCAGCTAATCAGATGGCCGTCGGCGTCGTACAGATGCCATCGGTCGAGCCACACCGACACCGAGCATCCCTCGGTGAGATCGCGATCGGTCGTGTACATCACACCAGCCGGTGAAAGTAGTTCTCGCATCGAGCCCGATCCGCCGTAGGTCAGCGCGCCCGCTGTCATGGTGAGCGCACCAGAAGCCGTCACCCGCACGTCTTTGCTACGAGCAACCAGTGTGACCTGGTGTCCGATATGGCGCGGATGAACCGATGGCAGCAGTCGCAGTGACAGGTCGGGCCCGCTCAAGACCAGCCCGTTGTCGTCGTTGATCAGGGTTCCACGCAACGTGCCGACCTCGCCGGTCAAACGTGCGATGGTGAGCGATGCTGGATCCCGGTACACGTCGGCCGGGGTTGCGGTCTGGATGACGCGTCCGTGTTCGATGGCGACGAGCCGATCCGGCATGTTCATAATCTCATCGGCACGGTTGGCGACATAGATGGCGGTCACGCCATACCCATGCTGCAACCCGACCAGTTCCTCACGCAGCCGGCGCCTGGTCGGCGGGTCAAGATTGGCCAGCGGTTCATCCATCAGAAAGACCCGAGGTCTACGAATCAGTGCTCGGGCGATCTGTGTCAGCTGCTGCTCGCCGCCGGACAACGTCGCTGGCCACCGATCGAGAATGTGTGTGAGCGCATTTGCTCGGCTCTCGGCATCGACCCGGGCTTGGGCCTCTTCACGACTGACGCCCCGAGCCCACAGCGGGAACAGTAGATTTCCTCGCACTCGTTTGGTCGGGAAAAGCGTGTTCCCCTGGTCACACTGCCGATATCGCGGTCGCGAGTTGGTGTCTCGGTCATGTCGTCGCCGTCGAACAAGATTGATCCTGCGGTGATGGGATCAAATCCTGCAATGGCACGAATGATCGACGTCTTACCAGCGCCCGACCCACCGATCAGCCCGACGAACTCGCCTTCGGCCGCATCGAACGACACGCCATCGAGAATGTGGTTCCCATCTACGGTGCGACTCACCTGATCGAGCGTGATGCGAGCCATCTCCAATGTTCGACGGTCGCCGGTGAAACGTCAAGCGGTCGTCCGGTCTCGACGGGTGGTGCTGCAGTCGTTATCTTCCTTCGAGACTCGGGGGAGCAAAACGTGACTGGACCACTCGATGGGTACACCATCATCGATAAGTCGGCAGTTGTGTCAGGGCCAATGTGCGCCCAGGTGCTCGGGGACCAGGGCGCCGGTCGGTTGAACCTGTACTTGAACAACAAACGACTTGTGGTGACCCGTTGCCGAGAGGGCGAAGACGTGGTGTGGCGATGGCGTCCCTGCACCAACCGACTGCGTCGCCTGACCAATGAACCGGCCTAGTCGCTACTGTTCGAATATGAGTGATGATCTTGTTCTCCGTTCCGATGCCGATGGTGTGGCCACACTGACGCTCAACCGGCCCGACAAGTTGAATGCTATGAATCCGGCAGCGTTCGTTGAGCTGCGCAACCATATCGATGCCATCGCGACCGATGAGTCGGTGCGAGTTGTGGTGTTGACCGGTGCTGGCCGGTCGTTCTGTGCCGGTAATGACTTGGGTTCGATTGCTGCTGGAGAAAAGGCGCCGAGTCCTCACTTCCAGGCTGAGACCATCGACGCACTCGAAGCGTTGCCGCAGGCAACCATTGCTCAGGTGCATGGCTACTGCTTCACCGGCGCATTGGAGCTCATCTTGGGGTGTGATCTGATCATCTGTGCCGACGATGCCCAGATCGGTGACACCCACGGCCAATGGGGCCTGGTGCCGGTGTGGGGGATGTCGGTGCGCTTGCCTGAACGAATCGGCGTGTCCAAGGCTCGCGAGCTCAGCTTCACGGCTCGCCGGGTGAGCGGCGTCGAAGCTGCTGCCATGGGTTTGGCCGTGCGGTCGGTGCCGCTTGCCGAATTGGCAGGCTCAGTCGCCGAGACTGCGGGTCAGATCGCTGGGAACTCGTCGGGAACTGTCTCGATGATGAAACGACTCATCACCGACAGCCAGAACATGCCACGGACCGAAGCGTTGCAGCGGGAACGTTCGCAACCTTACGGTCGCCCTGACGACATGGCAGAACGCATGCGCGCCGGCGGGCGTTGAGACCAGCGTCGGCAGCTACCAGCGCAGGTATTGGCTTTCGGTGAAGCCTGGAGCGGCGGCGAACTCAAGTCGTTTGTCGTCGTCGGTTGTGATCCAGCCTTCGAAGCTGCCAAACAGCTGATGGAAGTTGGTGCTCAGCGCATCGGATTCATGGCGAGCGTGGTAGCCGTGACCGGCATTGAACCGGAGACCAAACCGTCCGTCGGTGCCAGTGATCTCCCACGGTTCTTCGGTCTGGTCGGCGTCGAAGTCGAAGAGGGCGCCGCCAAGCTCAAGCCATTGGCCGTCGAGCCAGGCACCGTTCTCTCGGAAGCCGCTCTCGTTGGTGCCACACGAAACGTTCACCCCAAGTCGGCGTCCGTCGGGCAGGCGGGCGGCCACACATGCCCAATGCCACCACGTTTCGCTGCGAAGGAACCCAGTGGTGTAGTCGTGATGGGCGAGCGCATCGGCTGCCGTGAAATCAACCGATGCGGTGGCGGTGGTGGCTGAACCGAAGGCTGGCACTGCGGCAACCTTCTGCACGTAGGCCCAGCCGGTTGGGCCGGTCGGTGTGCACAGTCGCAGAACACTTTCGTCTTCGAACTCGAGCTCAATCGACAGGTCGGGTGAAGAGACACGCAACTTCTTCTTCGAACCGTCGGCTTCCATGTGGACCGAGCCGCGGCCGGTTGAGAGCACCGTGGTTCCGTAGTCGGGGTCTGCTGCGAAGGCGACGGTGTCGCCATCGCGGTCGGCCAGCCGCAGCTGGGTGAACACGCCATCGGCCCACAGATAGGCAAACGCGCTCGCGCCGTGGATGGTGTGGGTTACGGCGCATCCGGCGGCCATGTTCTCGCCGACCGCGCCCATGAACTGGAACGATCGAAATGCGGCATCGCGTTCGGCGTCGGTTACGACGCCGCCCATTGGTGACCGCAGTGCATGGTCGCCAGCCCGGATGGGGCCGACCGGGTTGTCGAAGTGTCCGTACCTGGCCACGCCACTTCGGTCGGACAGGAGTGGCGAAGATGAGGGCTGGTTCACGCCGTCAACGCTAGCTGCGGGGGTCACGCCCATTCGTCTTAGATCTCGAACGAGGCTCCGATTGCCGCTTCGCTCTTGTTCCAGAGCAGGTCGCGGGTTGCGTCGTTGTCGTAGAAGGACTCGAGCGCAAACGGTTCCGCCTTGCCTCGCATGGCAGTTGTGCTGCTTCCAGGCCCATAGAACTGACCTGACTGGGCGTCGGGCAGGCACATGCAACTGAGTAGTCCCATGGTGCCGTCTTCAGGACTTTGGCTGAAGCGCATCATGATATTGGTGAACAGACTGCCCATGCCGCCCTCGGCGACCGATGTTTGCTGCAGGTGGGTGTTCGCCAATCCAGGGTG
>DNHM01000430.1 GCA_003485885.1 Acidimicrobiaceae bacterium | reverse complement strand
CAACTCGATGAGTTCACTCATTGGTCAGGCTCCACTCCATTGAAGTTAATCGACGGTCGAAGCTGGTCGACCATCTCAACGAGCGCTTCTTGATAAACCAAATCGTTTGCCGACGGGCCGCCAGGTCGATTGATAATCGACGAGATGGTGATACGCACGCCATCGTCGACCGTACGTGCGACGAAGCCGCTTGCGTTACCTTGCACGCCTCCGACCAGCCTTAGGTCGGCCTGGAGATCGAGGTGCGCCAGTCTCCCTCCGAACACGCCGGGTAAGCGATAGTCCGGTAGGACCTCGATCGTCGGGTGGTCATCGGGGATCGTGTCCGCCGTAGCTGCGAGCTGGTTGCACGTTGTGCCACCAATCGGATCCAGACCACTTCCGTCGCGAAACGGGACGGGAAGATCCACACCTTGATCCTGCAGAAGCTGTTGGACCGCTCGTGCGCCGGCCTGGGTTGATCCTTCGGCGCTGGTGGCAACGCCCAGTTCTTTCAGAATCAGCTCACCAGCAGTCGCGTCATTGACGGCGAACATTTGAAAGATAATGTCTGACATCGGAGCTGATGAGATTTGCGCAACTGGCACGAGACTCGGCAGTTCTTCATCGGCTTCTAGCACTCGATTAGTGCCGAAGACCTGAACGTCGAGGTCGTTGAGCCGATCAGCAAACCGCTCGGCAGTCAGGACCGCCGGCTGTTCAGAGGGAATCGCTATGCCTCTGTTTGCCGCTGCTCGTTCGGCAAAACCGTCGTCGAGTTGCAGCGCGGTGAGCGGACCAACGACACCGGATTGGGTAAGTGCTGTTGGCCATCCCGGCAAAGACCGTTGGTCGTCGTAGCGACGCTCTATGGCGATCACTCCCCCATCGATCCGAACCACTCCGGCTTCGGCCACGTCTGCTGCTAAGTCCTCGATCGCGGTACGAGTGCTCAACGCTGGACGAAAGACCAGTGCGTAGTTGTACGACATGAGCACAGGGTCTCCGCCACCGAGGAGATAGATGCCGTCGAAGATACGGCCATTAAGGTCCGGTGCCGCAGACGCCAGAACCTGGGTTTCATAACGAAAATCGGGTCCAAGAATGTCCATCGCAGCGTGCCCAGTAACCAGGAGTTGTGCGTACGACGGCACCAAGGCTCGATCGCTGCGCCGCTCAAAGACCGGCACACCATCAACCAACACCGACACACACGACAGTCCCCCTGGCTCTGGGGGCAACGATGCAATCGCCAAGGCAAAGGAAGCCTGTTGTGATGCGCCGGTTGCGAAGTCTGGGACGCGTCGCACGGACAAGACCGGCGTGGTCAGGTCGTTACTTGCAATGCCTCGTGCAGGTGTGCCTGAGGCTGCTGTGTGGGTCACCGAAGCCAGAGTGTCGGCCGCCAGCCACGCACCCACGGCTCCAGCCAGCAACAGTGCTGGCACCACAAATCGCCCGGCGTAGCGCAACCACGAAGTCATAGCAGCCACGACTTCATGGCAGACGCAAGTGTTTGCCTCGGGCATATAACGCAGAGAAGGCAGCAACCGCTTCAGCCGGGGACGTGTAGCAAGGATGTCCGTGTTCGCGCAGCGTGGCTGGACCCGGGTTCTCTGGATTTGACAACGCCAGCTCAGTGGCCGCCAGAATCGGCGTGCCGGTCGCTGCGCTCGCTTCGACGATCGCTTCCGCGTACCGCCTGTCCTGGCGTTCGTGGAACGAGCAGATGCGATCGATGTCCTCAAAATCGCTGAACTGGCCGCGGCGCATCAGCGCAGCCGTGTTGCTCTGGATTCCCATACCCAACATGAGCACACCGTCAACAGACGGGTGAGCAGCGATCAAATGAAGCGCGTCGGGAATGGTGTCTCGGGTTTCACCACCAGCAACGTCGATGGGGTTGCCCTTGCTCCAGCGAGGTGGCATGACCCGGTCGAGTGAGTCCATCAGATCATCGGGAAGATCCATCAGTCGCACCGGCGAATCTGCCATCGCATCCGCCGTAAGCACACCCCAACCACCCGCCGTTGTCAAGAAGGCAACATTGGGGCCACGCATGGGTTCGTGCACTGCGAGTGCTGCAGCGGCCCCGAACGCTGCGCCGATATCCGGTGAACGCCAGACCCCTGCTTGGCGCAACATTCCGTCGAAGATCCTGTCATTCGTCGCCAACGAACCGGTGTGGCTTGCCGCTGCTCGGGCGCCTTCGTCGCTCTTACCGCCCTTGACCACTACTACCGGTTTAAGGGTTGTGGCCCGTTTGACCGTTTCGTAGAAACATCGGGCATCGGCCATCCCTTCGATATAGGCCACGATTGCTGTGGTAGCAGGATCATCAGCCAGCCAGCCGATGTAATCGTCGACGCCCAAGCAGGTCGCGTTGCCAGCGCTGATCGCACGGGCAACGCCCACACCACTAGCCGCCGCATAGTTCATTGCACCAGACGCCAAGTTTCCCGACTGGCTCACGATCGAGACACCACCGGCTGGCGGAAACGGACCAACAAACTGCGCACATAACGAAGCCGGTGTTGACACGAGACCTTGGCCGTTCGGCCCAGCGATCGCCATGCCCAGTTCTTCGGCCAATACAACCAGTTCGGCGCCGTGGGCTGCACCCGCTTCGTCGTTTCCTTCGCCGAATCCGCTTGACGCTATGAACGCTGCTCGAATACCAACAGACGCAGCGTCGCGAAGTACATCGGCGACGGCCGACGCGGGGACACACACGTAGACCAAGTCCGCTTGGCCGGCTGGAACGTCGGCAACTGACGTGAGGCAGTCGATACCGAGCAGGGTCCCGCCGTTACGGTTGGTCGCGAAGATACGCCCCTGATAGCCGCAGGTGATGATGTTGTGCAGCACTGCAAAACCAAACTTGCCGGGATGTGAGGAGGCTCCCGCCACCACCACGCCAGCTGGCTCGAAGAGAGGCTCCAGAACCACACGTTGAAGATCGCTCGTCATACGAGCGCCACCAGGGCGTCAACAGCGATGGCGTTGCCATCGGCGATGAGTACCGGATTGATATCGATCGACTCGATGTCGTTGCGGTCGATCATGGCGTTACCGACAGCCTGCACGACCGAAAGTAGTTGTGCCCGGTCTACGGCTGGTTCACCACGGAACTCGCCGAGCATTGCCTGGGTATCCAAGTCGTCCAGCATCGCATCCAGTTCACGTTCGTCGGCTGGGAGAAGGCGAAAGACAACGTCCTCGAACACCTCGGCGAAGATCCCACCCACGCCGATCATGACGACCGGCCCAAAGTCACCCGAGCGATCAGCGCCCACGATGAACTCGCGGGTGGCCCGGACCATGGGTGCAACCAGCAGTTCGACAGGCCCATCGGCTGAGATGGCCTGGCCTAGGAGCTCCTGAGCCGAACGTTCGACATCGGCCGAGGTGCCCAGCGACAGCCGCACGAGATTTCGTTCGGTCTTGTGTGCAATCGCGTCGCCGCACAGCTTGAGCACACACGGATAACCCATGTCATTGGCAGCTACGACTGCAGCTGCAGCGGTGGCGACAGTTCGTTCGTCGAGCACTGGCAGCCCGTAACCCGCCAATAACCGTTTGGATTCCGCTTCAGAGAGTGTCGTCGTCATGGGCGGATTCGTGTTGCCGGTATGGTCGTGCGCATCCGCGCCACACTACCCGGAGGCACTCATGGAAATCATTGCTGCACTGTTCATCGACGAGATCAACATGCGCCAAGTCGCAGGACCTGCAACCCATATCGATCTAACCGGAGTCCAGTTCTCGGCTGCGGCTCCCACGCCGTTGCCCCTCACGTGGGCGCCACATCTCGTGGTTCTCATTCGCAATCCCGAAAACGGACCCGAAGCTGGGGTGCTCGAGGTCGTGTACAAACGCGACGGCGAGCAAATCGCTCGCAACGTGCAGCCACTATCCACCCCCCAGGGCAAGTTTGACTACCGCCTCGTACGCGGCGAAATCGACTTCGAGGAGTACGGGACAATCGAAGCCGAGTGTCGTATCGGTACCGATGGCCACATCGTGACCGTGCCGTACACGTTGCTTCCGCCCGAGGCGGAGTGACTGGGCTTCCACCGGACGTTGATTCGTTGGATATAGGGTGAGCGCCATGACTGCTTCGAGCATTGAACAGCAGGCTGTAGCGACTATCGCTGGCCTGTCCATGGACGCACCCCACGCCGCCCGGTCTGGCCACCAAGGCACGGCGATGGCACTGGCTCCACTCGCGCATGTGCTGTATACGCGGATCATGGATTTTGACCCAGCGACACCCGACTGGCCCGACCGGGATCGTTTCGTTCTGAGCCCAGGACACGCTTCAATCCTGCAGTACTCACTGCTGCATCTCTGTGGTTTTGGACTCACGCTCGATGACATCAAGGACTTCCGTCAATGGCGCAGTGCCACGCCTGGCCACCCCGAGGTCGGCCACACTGCTGGCGTCGAAATCACCACTGGTCCTCTTGGGCAGGGTTTCGCTACCTCGGTGGGTATGGCCATGGCCGAAGCTCGCCAACGAGCCCATCTGGGCACCGACGTCGTCGACCACTTCACCTACACCATCTGCAGCGACGGTGACCTCGCCGAAGGCGTGAGCCACGAGGCAGCCTCGTTTGCTGGCCACTTGGGCCTCGGGCGCCTTATCTGCATCTACGACGACAATCGCGTATCGATCGACGGCATGACCGACATCTGGCTGTCCGACGACCCCGTTGCGCGTTTCACCGCCTACGGCTGGCATGTGGTCAACCTCGGCGAAATCGGCAACGACCTCGATGCGCTCGAGGAAGCGATCCTGGCCGCCAAAGAAGTCACCGACAAGCCGTCGATGCTGGTACTACAAACCCACATTGGCACACCCAGCCCAACGCTGACCGACTCGCCCTCGGCCCACGGTTACGCGTTCCAGGACGACGAAATTGCCGCAGCAAAGACAGAGCTCGGGCTGGATCCCACCCAGACCTTTCAGGTAAGCGACGAAGTACTCGACTGGTACCGCGAGGCCGGAAGCCGAGGAGCTCACAAGGCTGCCGACTGGGCCGCCGCCAACCCCAACCCTGACGCCATGCTCACTGGTGAACCCACCGGTGATTGGAAAGCTGCGCTGCCGACCTGGGAACCAGGCGCCAATGTCGCCACTCGCAAATCGTCCAATGCGGTACTCAATGCGATCGCACCAATGTGGCCAAGCCTCGTTTCCGGCGGCGCTGACCTCACTGGCAACACCGGCGTGCAACTCAACGATGGCGATCAAGTAACGGCCGACAACCTGGGCGGAAACCAGGTCTACTATGGCGTCCGCGAGCATGCCATGGCTGCAGTGATGAACGGCATGGCCCTTCATGGTGGCGCACTTCCCGTTGGTGGCACGTTCCTCGTGTTCAGCGACTACTGCCGACCCTCGGTGCGGCTGGCAGCACTGTCCAAACTTCGGGTTGTGTACTCCTTCACTCACGACTCTGTTGGTGTGGGCGAGGACGGTCCTACCCACCAGCCGATCGAACATGTGGCTGCCTTGCGTTCGATTCCTGACCTCTCAGTGATCCGCCCCGCCGATGCGAACGAGAGCGCCGGTGCGTGGCTGGCAGCACTCGAAACCGATGGCCCAACCGCACTCGTGTTATCCCGCCAGGACCTCCCCGTGCTTGATACGACCAGCGCCGACGCCGTCGCCAACGGTGGTTACGTGTTGAGTGATCCGCCCGATGCCGTCATTACTCTCATGGGTTCAGGTAGCGAAGTCCAGCTGTGTGTCGAAGCCGCTCGCCGGCTTGCGGACCAAGGCAAACCAGCCCGAGTCGTATCTATGCCCAGCATGAATCTCTTTCAGTCCCAAGACGACACCTACCGAGCAGTCACCCTTAAGCGTGACCTGCCATCGCTCGCGATCGAAGCTGGCGTTTCTCAGGGCTGGTACCGCTATGCCGACGAAGTTGTTGGCATCAATCGTTTCGGCGCCAGTGCTCCCGGCGCCACCGTCATGCATGAACTGGGCATGAACGTCAACAATCTCGTCGACCAAGCATTGGACCTACTGCAGTGACCCGCCTTCATGATCTGTTTGATCAGCAACAGCAGAGCCCGTGGCTCGACAACCTGCGGCGCGACTGGATCACCTCGGGGGAATTGGCCAACTGGGTCGGACAAGGTGTGCGCGGCCTCACCTCGAACCCGACCATCTTCCAGAATGCCATCGGCACGAGCGATGCCTACGACGAGGAACTGGCCACGTTTGTCGAAGCCGGCGATTCGGTCGAAGAAGCCTACTGGGGTCTGGTAAAGACCGACATCCGAGGCGCACTTGGTGTGCTCGCCGGTGTACACGCCGACAGCAACGGCGAAGATGGCTACGTCTCTGTCGAGGTTGCACCGGCTCTGGCCCACGACGCCGAAGGCACCATTGCCGCAGCCCGTGAGCTCGACGGCGACATCGCTGCACCGAACCTGTACATCAAGATCCCCGGCACCGAAGCTGGCCTTGGAGCGATCCAGCAGGTTACGAGCGAAGGCATCTCGGTCAACGTCACGTTGTTGTTCTCGCTCGAACGTTATGCCGCAGTGATCGAGGCATACCTGAGCGGTCTCGAAGCAATCGAAGGCGACCTGTCGAACATCTCAAGCGTCGCTTCCTTCTTCATCAGCCGAGTCGATGCAGCCGTCGACAAGCAACTCGACGAAATCGGTACTCCCGAAGCAGCTGCCCTCCGAGGCAAGGTCGCCGTTGCCAACGGTGTACTTGCCTACGACATGGCCATGAAGCAGTTCTCGGGGCCCCGCTGGGACGCACTCGCTGCTCGTGGCGCCCGTGTCCAACGTCCGCTATGGGCATCAACATCAACCAAGGACCCCAGCTTTCCCGACACGAAGTATGTCGATGAATTAATCGGCCCGGATTCGGTCAACACCTTGCCTGATGCCACGCTGGCGGCCTTCCTCGAACGAGGCACCGTGGCCCGCACCATCGATACCGATGTTGCAGCCGCACAAGCAGTACTCGACGGTCTCGCCCAGGTCGGCGTTGACCTGGCAGCGATCGCGGCCACACTCGAGGCCGACGGTGTTGCATCGTTTGCCGCATCATTTGATGACTTACTGCTAACACTCGATGGCCGCATGCAGGGCATGCAGTAATGCGAGCGACACGGTGATTGTGTGACCGCTGGTCTCCCCCGGTATCGCTCGGGTGATCGCAAACTCGACACAGCAATCGCAGAGTTGGCCGATGCCGCCGACGTGGGTGTTCACCGGGACATACTCTTTGAGATGATCGTGTCCGCTCTGCGGCTCACGCGTGAGAACGATGACCGGGGCGACATCAAACTCATCAATGCCGCGCTCAAAGAACTTCGGTACTCGATGGGTGTGTTCGCTCCGTACAAAGACACTCGAAAGCTGTCGATCTTTGGGTCTGCTCGCACACCGACCGACCACCCGAACTATCAGGCCGCCGTCCAGCTCGGGTCAGCCATTGCTGAACGAGGTTGGATGGTCATTACTGGCGCTGGCCCCGGAATCATGGCTGCGGGCGTCGAGGGAGCTGGCAGTGAAGACAGCTTCGGCGTAGGTATCTCGCTGCCCTTTGAAGAAAAAGCAGCAGCCACGATTGCCGAAGACCCGAAGTTGATGAACTTCAAATACTTCTTCACCCGCAAGCTCACGTTCATGAAGGAGTCTCACGGTTACGCGCTGTTGCCGGGGGGTTTCGGCACCATGGACGAAAGCTTCGAACTGCTTACCCTGCTACAAACCGGCAAGACGGTGCCTGCACCTGTTGTGTTACTCGACGCACCCGGTGGAGATTATTGGCATAGCTGGTATGAGTTCGTCACCAAACAGCTGCTCACAGATGGTCTTATCTCGGCCGAAGATCTAACTCTCGTAAAGCTCACCGACTCGGTCGACGAGGCCGTCGACGAGATGTGCACGTTCTTCCGGAACTACCACAGCATCCGGTTCGTGGGTCGACGACTCGTCATCCGGCTGACTCATGCGCCAACACCAGAACTCATCGAGTCGCTGAACACCAACTTTGCAGACATTGTTGTGGCTGGAGCGTTCGAAGCAATCGACGCAACATCCTCAGAGGAACGCGATGACGACTTCGTTCACCTGCATCGCATCGCGTTTGAGTTCAACCGCCGCCACTTCGCCCGGCTTCGACAACTGATCGATGCGCTCAACGCAGCAACTCTCGAGTAGCTACCCGACTAGAAAAACTCGGGTTCCCCACCGCCGGTTGACCGCAGCAGCGTTGCCGCCTTTTCTACCGATCGTCGGGCTCGGGTGATCAGCTTCTCGTCCACCGGCAGCTTGTCACCACCGGCATCGATACTGTCGCGCAACCGGCTAATAGCAAGATCAGCCAGATCTTCGTTAAGTTGCTCAAGGCGCTGTACAAGCTGTTCTACATCGGGTGACACGGATCAAGTGTTGCACACTACGCTCGCGCTGTGGCCAGCAGTGCTCCATCGATTCTGAGACCGTGAGACGACCGTGACTACACAGCAGTCGACCCGCTGGATTTCATTCAGCGACAACGACAACACCACATGGCTGTTCGACCTTACGTTCCTCACCAGCGACTGGTCTTGTACGTTCGGCACCACGTGCAAAGGTACCGAACCCGACGACAATGGGGCTCGTGGCTGTTGTGCCCACGGCGCGTACCTCATCGACGGGCAGGAAGAGGACCTGGTCATCGACAGCGCAAACCGGCTAACGCCAGATCAATGGCAAAACCATGGTCTCGTGGAAGAACCCGAAGATCTGTTTCATCGAGTCGACGGCGAAGTGAGCACCACGCGGTTCAACGATGCATGCATCTTCCTGAACGCGCCCGGTTTCGATGGTGGGCACGGATGTGCGCTGCACATTGGTGCTCTTACCGCGGGCGAACGACCACTCGACTGGAAACCAGCCGTGTGTTGGCAGGTTCCCTTTCGCCTCGAAGAATACGAGGACGGTGCTGGTACTCGCACGGTCGTCGTGCGGGCCTGGCGACGAAGTGACTGGGGCGAAGGTGGAGGCGATTTTGGCTGGTGGTGCACCGACGAGTTGGCACCGGGAACACCCGAAACCGCTACATGGATACACCATCAAGACGAACTAATCGAACTCGTAGGCCAAGGCCCCGTGGACCT
>DNHM01000514.1:1758-5499 GCA_003485885.1 Acidimicrobiaceae bacterium | reverse complement strand
CCGGGCCCATTCTCTCGACACCAACAGGACCGGCCAGAACGTCTTGTCTCCCCGCCACCGGGAGGTGACGGGAGACAAGAACATTCTCGACCAACTCGGGGGGAACTCAAGTTGACGACTATGGCAACAAATCAGTTCTGACCATCTCCGGGGGGGGATATCGATCCGATCAGTTGATCTGTCAGGGCTACGCCTCGCTGTTGCGTGCCATAGGGATAGTCAAGCGCGTGGGTGTTTCCGCAGTGTTGGCCATGTGTTACGAGTGTGTGGCAAGACATCTATCTGCTGTTCTCGAGGTCAGCGTTGGTGGTTCGGGCGAAGCAGAGCCGAGGGCCAATCCTGAGTGCGGAACTTCACCCACCAACGACGAATGGCCTAGATCTAACGGCCTGCTGGAATAGGCCTTTTTTGACGAGACGTCGCGCGAGATGAGACCGCCAGCCCAAATCAGTGCCCAATATGGGCTATCCCATACCCAAGATGACTGTTGTATGTCTTACTCGTAAGTACGAGCCGACCGGCGGTCACAGGAACCTAGCGAATTGTAGAGATTGCATCATGAGTGTTTCCGCATCACGCAGCCACCAAGGTACAGCCGCTTCGTCTCGGTCGCTTCGGGGTGGGGAACGAGGTGCACTTCTCGTCGAATTCGCATTTGTTGCTCCCGTTCTCATCATGTTCGTCCTGGGAACAATCACCATGGGTCTCAGCTACAACCGCAGCATCTCGCTGAACAACAGTGCTCGCGAATCGGCACGGTACGGGGCGACGCTTCCGGTCGCTGATGACCTGGAGGGTTGGCTCAACTCGGTAGCCGACGTGGCGCGAGATGCTGCTGCGGGAGATCTAAGCGCAAGCGCCCCCGGGCAGTCAATCTGTGTGTCATTCGTACACACCAACGGCACGGACATCCATGATCGGACACTGACAGTGATCGAGACTTCAGGCAACCGCGTTGTCATCGCAGGCGTCACCTGCTTTGAGGATGGTCGAGGTAGCGATGAGCGACGAGTGCAAGTCTCGATGCAGCGCAACAGTGACGTGACAACGGCCGTCTTTACCTCCGACGGCGTTCTCAGTGCCCAGTCGGTTGCCCGGTTCGAGCGAGCGTAAGTAGATGGGGTTTCTTCGTCAGGCCATGACCAGCGATCGGGGAGCGATTCTCGCAATCGGTGCTGCTGGTTTGGGAGCTATTTTGCTCGTGGGTGCGTTAGTAGTAGATCTGGGGTCGGCCCGTGTGGATCGAGCGCAGAACCAGGTTGTCACCGACGCTGCGGCGGCCGCAGGAATTATTGGTCTCGTCGATTCAGGTGGTGTGGGCGGTTGCGAGGCAGCGCTGGGTTATGTCGAAGCACATGTGGGTCCGGTAGCGGGCCTTTCGTGTTCTGGTTTTCCGGTGGATTGCGACGCAATGACGCTGTCGACGTCAACGCTGGGTGCCTCCGGTGGGTTGACCGTGACGATTACCCACCCAGTGGGAGACAACGATCCGATGATGTCTGCCGGAAGTACGAGTGCGGCGATCCAAGACTCAAGCGAAGCCGATGGCGATCGCTGTGATCGATTCGGTGTGGGAATCCAAGCGACGCGGAGTTCATTTTTCCGGGCGGTCACGGCCCAGTCTGTGGGCAGAACTTCGGTGCATTCGGTCGCTCGAGTCAGCGACGCATACGGCCGCGACCTCGTTATTAACCTTTTGTTGCTTGAACGAACCGAATGCGAAGCGTTGTCGATCGGCGGTGGCGGTTCGTCGGGTGGGATCACTGTCTCGTCTGTGACGGATCCTGAGACGGGTGAGGTGTACCCAGGAAGGATCGCCCTCGACTCGAATGGCAGCGGATCGAGCTGTAGTTCTCGGGGAACCATCCATGCGAATGGGGCGGGTGCAACCATTCGTGCCGATGGGCCGCCAGGATGCGCCAACGAGGTTGAACCATCGGGCTTTGGAATGGGGTGCGGTCGGCTCGAGACGTACGCTCCCGGTGCACCCGGCTGTAATCTGCCAGCCTGTACGAGCGGTGGAGTTATCACTCCACCACCGGTCAAGAGCCCTCGCCGGTTTACCCGGGCGCCGATCGACTACCTGTACAACTGCAAAGAGACCTACCCGGTGAGCTATGAGATCCGGAGTTGCAGCGAAGCATCTATCCGCACACCGTACATCGACGAATTGAGCAACTCGGTGGAGGCCTACAACTCGTTCAGGCGGTACAACGCGGACTCCCGCTTTCCCTGCCAGATCAACGGAAGCAGTGACCCAATTGTTGTACCGGAAGGAAACTGGATCGTTGACTGCCCCGATCTGCGTGTATTCCGTGAACTGATCTTTGAGGGAGGAAACATCATCTTCGAAGGAGATGTGACAGTCGGAGCCCAAGGCTCGCTTCAGATCAATACGAACAACACGTCGACCTACCTTTGGAGCTCGACCTTGGATATGGACTACACGCAACACTCGGCTCAAGCGGCGTTTATGTATTTTAAGGGAGGGACACTCGACAAAAGCGCAGGTGCGACGCTCGAGATGCAGAACACGCTGGTGTACCTCTCATCCACCTCAGCACTCAAGCTCGGAGGCGGCGCAGGGTCCTTAGTATGGAGCGCTCCGCTCGAAGGGCCATTCACGAACCTGGCCTTGTGGTCCGAGAGCACACTCGACCACGGATTCGCTGGATCAGCCACGCTTGTTCTTGAAGGCGTGTTCTTCACGCCATTGGCCACCGTTGTCTACACTGGCAACGGCGGCCAAGCGAGCATCGAGGCGCAGTTCATCGCCAACAGGGCCTCGGCACAGGGCAACGGGCTTCTTGAGATAGCTCCCAAATGGGATCGAATCGTACGTTTCCCGCCGCCTGCAATAACGGAACTGATCCGGTAGTACTGGTTGCTCGGGCGAGTGCGCCTTTCCCTGTTCGGTTAGGCGCTTAGGCCAAGACTGTCGAGGAGTTGCGCGGCGAGCGGCGGCAGCGGTTGACGGTGTGGCCAGACAGCCCGGAGGCTGCGGGTGATGGCGAGATCCTTGACCTCGATCTCGACGAGCGAACCAGTCTCGAGTTCGGCTGCGACTGCGAGACGGCTGATCACCGTTGGCGAATTGGCGTCGAGAACCGCAGAACGGACGGCTGATGTGCTGCCCAGCTCAAGGACCGCGGTCGGCGGCCCGAGATCGAGAGCAGCGAGTGCGTCCTCGAGCGCCTCTCGGGTGCCAGAACCGGCTTCGCGAGTGACGAGGGGAGTGGCGGCGAGGGCTTCGACCGGGACCGTTCGTCGCTTCGCCCACGGATGGGTCGGTCCAACAACAGCGATCAGTTCGTCGGTGCCCACAAGTTGCTCTTCGAGATCTGGCAGGCTCGATGTGGTCTCGATGAAGCCAAGGTCAGCGCCGCCATCTCGGAGGCGTTCGATCACCGAGGTGGAATTTGCTACCTCGAGAGCGACGGAATCGCCTGGATGAGCGCGGGCGAAGCGGCCAAGCCATTGCGGCAATAAGTACTCGGCGATAGTGAAGCTGGCGGCAATACGGAGCCGCCCGGACTGTTCGGCCTGAAACGCCTGCAAGCCGGCCTTAAGTTCATGAGCGGACCGCAGAATGGCTTCGGCCCAGCCAGCTACAACAACACCAGCGTCGGTGGGGACCGAACCTGATGGGCTACGTTCGAGCAGCGTCATTCCGAGCTGACGTTCAAGGTGTTTCAGCCGGCTACTTGCTGAAGGCTGCGCAACACCGTGTGCCCCAGCGGC
>DNHM01000514.1:0-1641 GCA_003485885.1 Acidimicrobiaceae bacterium | reverse complement strand
TGGGTTAGGCCTCTAGCCAAGCGGGCGTGACTATGGTCACATGGACACCATGACACGACTGGGCTTTGTGCTCGACAGCGACAACTGCATTGGCTGCCATGCCTGCACCATCGCCTGCAAGAGTGAACACGACGTGCCGCTGGGGGTGAACCGGACGTGGGTCAAGTACATCGAGACGGGCACGTTCCCCGACGTTGCACGCAAATTTTCGGTGATGCGTTGCAACCAATGCGAGGACGCACCTTGTATGGCGATATGCCCGACGAATGCGCTCTTCCGGGCCGACAACGGTGTCGTTGACTTCCAGGACGACAACTGCATCGGCTGCAAGTCGTGCATGAATGCCTGCCCCTACGATGCGCTCTACATCAACCCCGAGACCAATACGGCACACAAATGCAATATGTGCAACCACCGGGTCGAGGTAGGCCTGGAGCCGTCGTGCCAGGTCGTGTGCCCAACCGAGGCAATCACCATTGGCGATCTCGATGATCCCCACAGCAAAATCAATCAGATCATCGCGCGCAACGAAACTGCAGTTCGCTCGCCAGAGCAGAACACCAAACCCAAGGTGTTCTACAAGGGAGCTGACCAAGCGTCGCTCGACCCAACACGGAGTGCGCTGTCAAACGACGGCATGATCTGGGCTGACCGCCTGTTCGCTGGTGATCCGGGTGGCAAGAGCCATCCTTCGGTACCGGTCGCACTTGGTTCCAAACCAACCGACGAGGACGGCGTCGTCGCACGCACGGCCTACACCACCGCCCACCAGATGACCTGGAAAGCAAAAGTCTCGGGTTACCTCGTGACCAAGGCCGTCGCTGCTGGTGTCATGCTGGTTGCAGCGCTGCTTGTGCTCATGGGTCATGCCGACGAGCAGGCTGCAGTCGGTGTCGCCCCGCCAGTCATCGCCGGCATCTTCCTCGGTATCACCGGCATCTTGTTGATTACCGACCTCAAACAGCCTGGCCGCTTCCACTATTTGATCACTCGTGGTAGCTGGGAGTCGTGGCTCGTCAAAGGTGCGTACATCCTGATGGCCTTTGCACTGGTCTGCGGCCTGTGGTTCGTCGGCGGTCTCGCCGGATCGAGCGGCCTGCTCAAGGGGCTTGCAATTCCGGCGGTCCTCGGTGCGCTCGGTACCGCCGGGTACACCGCATTCTTGTTTGGACAGTGCGAGGGGCGCGACCTGTGGCAAACGCCGCTGTTGTTGCCGACACTTCTAGCGCAAGCCGTCACCGCTGGTGGAGCGACCTACGCCATCCTGGACCTGTTCATCGATGTCCCCGAAGGACAAGCAGTTCAGTGGTGTCTGCTTGGTGGGCTCGCTGCAACCGCTGCACTCATCGCTATCGAGCTCACCTCAAAAGGAAGCCGACATGTTGAGCTTGCTGTCCATGAGATGACGCACGGCGCGTACTCGCAACAGTTCTGGTTCGGCGGTGTCCTGCTCGGCATCGTGATTCCTGCAGTGCTCGTGATCATTGCACTCAGCACTGACATCGGTGCAGGGATCGCTGCAGTTGCTGGAGTTTCCGCCTTGATCGGCATGTTCGCCTACGAAGATTCCTTCGTCCGCGCCGGCCAGTCTGTACCACTCTCATGAGCGCTGTGTTGCACCGCTCCGCTCGGGCCGACGTT
>DNHM01000189.1 GCA_003485885.1 Acidimicrobiaceae bacterium | reverse complement strand
GCTGTCTATTGGCTGGCCCGCATGCTCGAAGCCGGCGAAGATGCCCGATTCATCGCTCGGCGACTCATGGTGCACGCCAGCGAAGACATCGGTATGGCCGACAGCCAGGCGCTCCTTGTCGCCGCAGCCGCCGCCCAGGCCGTCGAGTTCGTTGGGTTGCCCGAGGCCAGAATCAATCTGGCGCATGCCACGGTGTATTTGGCGACTGCACCGAAGTCGAACCGGGCGTACATGTCCATCAACAAGGCACAAGAGGCAGCTCGCACCGCCGGGGGAGAGGTCAGCACTCACTTGCGGGATTCGCATTACAAGGGCGCCGCCTCGCTGGGACATGGCGAGGGGTATCGCTACCCCCATGACGACCCACGGGGTTGGGTACCCCAGCAGTACCTGCCCCCAGAGGTCATGGGTCAGACGTTCTACGAACCCACCCGCCTGGGCGCCGAAGCCGACGTTGCCGATCGGTTGGCGCAGCAACAGCGATGGCGCGACGAGGCTGGCCGTTCATAACCAAGCTGTAGTCGTCGTCAACTCCGCAGGTGGCGGAGGAGTTATGTGACATCATTTGCCGATGCAAGACCTGACGATCCGCGTGATGCGACCCGATGAGTTCGACGAAATGCGCCGGGTCTCGGTGGAGGCCTTCGGCGAACCAGCCATTGGGACACTGCTCGATGCGCTTCGGTCGTCCTGGGCGTGGGACGCCGATCTGTGTTTCGTCGCAACCATCGACGATGAGATCGTCGGCCAGGTGCTCTACACCCAATCGATTCTGGATGCTCCCAAGGCTCTCGAGCATGTGCTCGTGCTCAGTCCCGTCGGGATACGGCCCGATCTCCAGGGCCAAGGTATCGGAACCACATTGATTACCGAATCGCTGATGGCCGTGGCCGAACGGCCAGAACCTGCCATCTTTCTCGAAGGTAATCCCCGGTATTACCAACGGTTTGGTTTTGTGGCCGCCGGCGACTTGGGCTTTCGGAAGCCGTCGCTGCGCATCCCCGATGCAGCCTTCCAAGTCCGACGGCAACCGTCGTGGTCCAACGAACTTGCTGGCACCTTGGTGTACCAGGACGCGTTCTGGCTCACCGACTCGGTCGGGCTGCGTTAACCACCCACACATAACCGCCGTAACCAGCAGCCATCAGCAGTTATCGGCAGTTATCTGGTCTATGCGGTCACCGGGCGTGTTCGGTTCGCTAGTGTCAGGGTGTTGTGTTTAAGCGATTGATCTGGTTCAGCAGCGGTGCCGTGAGCGGTGCTGCAGGAGGGTGGTACATCAAACGACGTATCCACCAGAAGCTACGACGGTTCACACCTGGCGGCGCCCGAGAACTGGCGGTGGCCCGAGCCAAACGCACCACCGCCGACGCAAAGATTGCACTCGCTGAAGCCCGTCGGTTGGCAATCGACTACAAAAAACAGAACAGCGCCAGCTAATTATCGGGATGCTCCCGCTGCTGTTGCCAGGAGTCCGGCACCCCCAAGCGTCGCAAGTCCGCTGGCAAGGAGCCACCCCCCATCAACGGCGAAATCGCCAGTGACGACGGCGATCGTTCCCACCGCCACAATGATTACGCCGATCATGCCGTAGATAAGGCGCATCAGCTGCCCTCCGCTCGAAGTTCGGCTGTGCCGAGGCCAACATTGATATTGAGATCGAGCGAGCCATTCTCGCCTTCGAACACCACAGCGCCGCTATCGACGTTCAGACCTTCGTCAAACGAGACAGAGTTCGTGTTGGGCCGGAAGTGTGAAACCTCGCCCGCCCTTGCCTGCAGTACCGCCTGGCCACCGGTGTCTTTAGACACGATGACGATCAGCTCACCAATACCGAGATCGATGTCGATCGTGTCGGTGCGTCCTTCGAAGTCGAGTTCAGATAGATCAACGACAAGTTGGCCAATGCCATGTTCGTAGGTGGTCTCGAGCTCGGCAATGGATGTTGGCCGATAGGTCGCTTCGCCAACGCCGTCGTCGAGCAAGCCATCAACGGCGGAGACAGGGACCAACGCCAACGCTGCCAGGATGCCGAGTGGAATGAGACCGCGGGCGCCACCGCTACGGAGTTGACCAGCCACGACACCAACACCGATAGTGACAACACCAATACCCAGCAGTCGCGTGGCGCTGACGTTCCACCAGTCGCCGGTTGACGCTGCGAGTCCAACTGCCGCCAGAAGTGCAAGCAGTGATAACACGGTCCAGGTAATCCGTTGCGGTTTGTGTTCCTTTGGTGCCGGTGGCTCGACGTAGGGAGGTGGAGGTGGAGCGACGTAGGTGCCTGGCCCACCAGGTGTCGGTGGCGGATAACTTGGTTCGAAGCCACTCGAAGGTTGGTAGTGCGCCGTTCCGGAGACGGGCGAGGCACCTGCGAAACCGGGTGTCATCGCGGTGTGCTGAGACAAGAGCCAGACGCCTCCACCGATAAGTGCGAGAGCGAGGACTGCCCAACTTCCGGTCACGATGCCGAAGGCCAACGCGAGGGCAGCGATGCCGAAGGTGAGCGTCAATGTTCGTTCGCTGGCAACCGGTGTGGTGCGCGGAGCTTCGACGAGTCCCTCGGGTCG
>DNHM01000377.1 GCA_003485885.1 Acidimicrobiaceae bacterium | reverse complement strand
CTTGCCGTCGCGGACTTCGACCAAAATTTCGGCCACGTTCCGGATTAGGTGCCGGTCGTGGGTGACCAAAATGACGGTGCCGGGATAGGCCTGAAGCGCGTCTTCGAGCAGATCGCACGACGGCAAGTCGAGGTGGTTGGTCGGTTCGTCGAGGACGAGCAAGTTGACCGGATGGACCATGGTCTTCGCCAACGCCAGCCGGGTACGTTCGCCACCACTGAGGTCACCGATCTTGCGGTCGGCGGCTTCACCGCTGAAACCAAAGCTGCCCAGGATCGTGCGCGAGTTACGCATACCTAGGTCTCCCATAGTGGCAGAAAGTTCTTCGAACGGTGATCTGGACTCAACCAGCACCTCGGTTTGGTGCTGAGCAAACGTGGCGATATCGACATTGTTGCCGATGGTCACGGTGCCGGCCATAGGTTCGAGTTCGCCCAGCATCATCTTGACCAGCGTGGTCTTTCCTGCACCGTTCGGGCCGATGAATGCGACCTTGGAGCCGCGCTCGACGACCAGGTTGACATTGCTGACGATGGCTTTGCCGTCGTATCCAGCGGTGACATTCTCGAGCTCGACAACGGTCCGGGCTGACCGTTGCGGTTCAGGGAACCCGAACTTGGCCTTGATCGATTCGCGAGTCGGCACTTCGATCTTGTCGAGTTTTTCGAGTGTTTTGATGCGGCTCTGCACTTGGCGAGCTTTGGTTGCCTTGTAGCGGAAACGCTCAACGAATTTTTCGACCTGTGCGACTTTGCGGGCCTGGCCAGCGGCTGCTGCCTCGATCGCAGCGATGCGTTCTTCGCGACCCACAACGAACTCGGCAAATCCGCCGATGTACTCGTTCGTCGTGCCTCCGGAGAGCTCGACAACCCGCTCGGCAACGGCATCGATGAAGTCGCGATCGTGCGACACGAAGAGCAAGGCTGAAGGCCATGCCGCGAGCTGGCGTTCGAGCCAGGCAACGCTGTCGACGTCGAGGTGGTTGGTCGGCTCATCGAGGATCAGGACATCAGGTTTGGCAACGAGTAGTCGTGCCAGAGCGGCCCGCATACGCCAACCACCGGAGAGTTCTCGAAGCGGCTTGTCGCCATCGGTGCCGTTGAAGCCCAGACCGGCCAGGACCCGGTGTGCGTCCGCTTCCGCCGAGTATCCGCCTAGCTGGTCAAAGTGACCTTGGGCATCGCTGTAGTCCTGGATCAGTTTGGGATCGTCGCCAGTCGACGAGGTCAACCGCTCTTCGAGTTCGGCCAGACGGGTGCGGGCTGCTTGCATACGCTCGTCGCCAGCCATGGCTTCTTCGAGCACGGTGCCCTGCGGGTCATCAGCCAGGTCCTGCGGGAGATAACCGAGCTGCAGGTTGCTGGGTCGGTGAACGGCACCTTCGTCGGGTTCGATCTCGCCCATCAACATGCCGATGAGGGTGGTCTTGCCTGCGCCGTTGCCCCCTACCAGAGCGATACGACGCCCAGGTCGGAGTTCGAGCGTGACATCTTTGAAGAGCCGACGCGCCCCAAAGGACATTCCAAGATTCGACGCCGTAAGCACGCATGCGAGGCTATCGCTGGTCTGGTCGTAGCGGTTCAGGTCCTGTCAGTGACATTCGGCTGACTCATACATCTCGTAGGTGTCGAAGACCGAAACGTTCGGCGAGCATCGTTGTTGGGAGGTGAGTGTTGGCATCGGGGATAGACGGGAAGACTGAGGCATCACACACATAGAGATTCTGGTAACCAGCTACAGCGAAGTCGTCGTCAACAACCGTCCCCATGGCGCACGTACTTGTCGCATGCACATAGTCGCCGCAGTGGGTTCGCACCCATGCTTCGATTGATGACTCGCCGGTGAGTGCCTCGATGGTCGTGCCGCGGTCGTCGATGTAGATACGTTCCACGATCTGGTCGAATGCCGTCGAGCGCAGAAGGTCAAGGGCCAACCTTGTGGCAGAGACCAGACCCTGCATATCGTGAGCGTTGTCGAGCAGGGCAAAGTTGACGACGGGCGTGCCGCTGCGGCTGATGCCGACCGACCCAGCACGGCTCGTTGGTGTCATGAGCGCTGCCATCATGGCGCCGAGTCCCGCTGTCTCACGGGCGGGCCCAATATGACTCATTGGCAGCAGCTGCAGCACGTCCGAGCCGACTGAAGCATGAAGCGCGCTGGCGATGGGTAGCCCGTCGCTGGCGTGGTGCGCTTCCTCTCGCAACCGAAGGGTGAACACTACCGAAGGATGATCCTGGAGTCCGCTACCAATGCCGGGTGTATCTACGCCGGAACGGAGCAGGATGACGGGAGAGTGAATAGCCCCGGCGCAGACAACAACATGGTCCGCTTCGAGCTCAGAACCATCGTCGAGTACCACACCGGTAGCTCGGCGTGCATCAATGCATATTCGGGCCACCGGTGCTTCGGAGCGCACGGTTAGGTTGGGCCGATCGAGCACAGGCCACAGATAGGCCTCAGCTGAAGTAACACGTTTGCCGTTCTGCCTGGTGAGCTTCAGCGGCTCGGCCCGGTCATCACAAAGCAGCGCCTGGTCGACTGCGCCGAGTTCCGATGTGGCCGCCAGTTCGGCAGGAATTTGCACTCGGGACCAGGCTTCGGCACAGTCCGACCACCCCCAACCGCGGTACAAACTTTCGCTACCAGGCAACGCGACCATGGCGTTCACTGCACTCGACCCGCCGATGCCTCGACCCCGCTGATAGACGGTTGCGGGAATGCCCGTGGCCCGGGTCGCGAGTAGGTCGGGGAACATTCGACCCGGTTCTTGCAGCGCAGCAAAGAAGCTTGATCCGGCGACACCGGCAGGCACTCCGCCCGGCAAAAGAGCCGGCCCACAATCGACCAGAGTTACCCGTCGACCCGGCTGAGCGCTGAGTCGGTTGGCGACCACACAGCCAGCCGACCCCGCACCAACGACGATCCATGACTCGCTCACGAGCGCAAGTTAGCAGAGCACAGGAGCCTCCCGCCGGTGCGCAGCGGCGGCGGAGTGCACCCGAACATCACTGGCACTGTTGCCCTTGTGCGAAGTGGTCCTGACTGATGCTCCCACAGATGAAGGAGTGGAGTCCCTACGTGCTGCGAAGCCACCTGGTCAAAACTCCGGCCACGGCCGATCAGGTACGGTGGCCCATGGTCAAGGTTCGTCAACCTACACGGGAGTTTCGCCGAGCGATCGAAGACAGCCTTCGCTGGCGCAACTTCGAGCATCGGCCGGACGACATCTTTATCAGTACCCCGCCAAAGAGCGGTACCACGTGGATGCAGGGTATCGTATCGTCGCTGTTGTGGCCGGCTGGCAACGCTCCCGACGATGGCCGTGGGCGGAGCCCATGGATCGACGCCCGGTTCGTTCCACTCGATGATCTCCTCGCCCAGCTCGACGCGCAGGAACATCGGCGTTACATCAAGACCCACTCGCCCGCTGATTGTGTGCCGATCTTCGAGGAGTGCAAGTACATCACGGTGCACCGAGATGGACGCGACGCATTGATGTCGTGGGCGAATCACCGCGGTGCGATGCGATCGGAACTCGTCGACTTCTTGAACGCGAGCGCTCTCGACGAAGGTCTTCCTCCGCTGCCGTCGTGGGACGGTGATATGGACGAACTGT
>DNHM01000345.1 GCA_003485885.1 Acidimicrobiaceae bacterium | reverse complement strand
GTCATGGGTGTGGCCACCGAAGTCGAAGTGCTACGCGCCGTCGGCATCGAACCAACTCTGCGAGAGGCAGTTCGACGCCGACGGGAATTACTAAAGTTTCTCGAAGCGGCGCTTCGTTAGTCAGCCAAGCCCTTCGGCTTGATGAAGACTTTGCACGCGGGTCCTTTAACGTGTCGGCCAGCGTGTCTCTAACGTCGGCCAGGTTTACCGTGGAACGTAGCTTCGTGGGATGTCTCGGTCATCCACGGGGTTAGCCAGAACCCGCAGATGGCCTGGTTCATGATGGCCGTGACACCAAGTTCACGGAGCGTTTCGTTGTGCACGTCGCCCCGGGCAACCGGGTCATCGTCAATAGCGATGAGTTCGCCCAGGATGATGTCCGTGTCAGTTTTGGTGTCGCTGCCGTCGGTGCCGGACTGGATATCGCCCTGGGTGTCAGTATCGGCGTCTGTCTCCGTGGTGCACGCGACTTCCCAAAAACTGTCGGTGCAATCGACGAAGTGTGCCTGCCACCTGGGTTGGTCACTCACGTGCTTCGCTAACCCACTAAACGGGAGATCGCGAAGCACTACGTGACCACACACCGTGTATGCGAGTTCACGGTGTGTGTGTTCCTCGAGTTGCGGAAGTTCTGGCCCAGTGTTATCGAGCGCAGCGTTACGAGCGCATCAGGAGTGCATCACGGCGCGGAGTGTGACAGTGCACCGTTCGCGACCTACTCTGCAGCATATGGATCTGACCTACCCCGCTGTGACAGACACCTTCCGAGCGAAGATCAACACGTTTCTCGATGACAACCTCCCTGACGGTTGGGCGGGCATCGGTGCCGTGCCCGCTGCCGAGCGCTACGACTTCCAGATGGATTGGCGCCGCACACTCAAGGCGAACAGCCTGTTGGCCGCCAACTGGCCCGCTGAATATGGCGGTGGTGGTCTGACCCACCTTGAGATGGTGGTCATGTACGAAGAATTCGCCAAACGCGGTGTGCCTACCAGCGGTCCTAACGACGGCTTCAGTATCTCTATGGTTGGCAACACCATCCTTCATTGGGGGAGCGACGAGCAGAAGGCGCACTACATCCCACGCATCCTCGACGGCACCGACATCTGGTGCCAGGGTTACTCGGAGCCTGACAGTGGTAGTGACCTTGCCAACCTGGGTTGTAAGGCCGTCCTCGACGGCGACGAATGGGTAGTCAACGGCCAGAAGATCTGGACCAGCTCGGGCCACACCGCCAACATGATCTTTGTGCTTGCACGCACTGACCAAGATGTGACCAAACATGCCGGTATCTCGTTCTTGCTCATGTCCATGGAGCAACCAGGCGTCGAGATCCGGCCGATCACCAACATCGTGCGCCAAGATCACTTCAACGAGGTCTTCTTTACCGATGCTCGTTGCCCTAAGGACAATGTGCTTGGCGGCGTGAACAACGGTTGGGCCGTCGGTAACACTCTGCTCGGTTTCGAGCGTGGGGTTGGCGCCACTGTGCAGTCGCTTGGTTTCCGTGCCGAACTCGACCAGTTCATCGAACTGGCTCGTGACAACGGCAAACTCGACGACCCGATGGTTCGTCAGGACATCGCCTACTTCCACACCTGCGTCGAAATCATGCGCTATCGAGGTATGCAAGCACTGACCCGCTTCCTCAAAGGCCAGGCTCCCGGACCAGAATCTTCGATCGGCAAACTCTTCTGGAGCGAATACCACCTGAAGATTACCGAAGCAGCTATGAACGTTGCCGGCATGAAAGCGACAATTGGCTTCGGCGACGAAGACGCTCGAGGTCTTGGCCCACCAGCAATCGGCACTGAAAACACCGTTCCGAACTGGATGGCTAGCTTCATGATTGCTCGACCAGGCACGATCTACGCCGGTACCTCACAGGTGCAGCGCAATATCGTTGGCGAACGTGTCTTGGGGCTACCCAAGGAGCCACGTGCCGATAGCGGCACGTGGAAGGAATCTCAGGCCAACTACAGCTAGTTCTGCACTCTGCGAATCGTTGATAGCCCCGTGGCATCAACGATTCGCAGCGTCAGGTGAAACGAGAGTTCGGTGGCCGAGTAGTGCGGTCAGCGCTGAAGTCTCGATTCGTCATTGGGCAAGCTGGCTCGACACGTTGTCCAAGCCACGTTGTCCAAGCCACGTTGGAAGCTATGGCTCGGCCTGTTCGCCGACGAGCGCTACCTAGAAGATCTCAGCGGCCCGTCCAGTTTGGCGAGCGTTTCTCGGAGAACGCGAGTGGCCCTTCGATGTAGTCCTCGCTCTTGAAGAGTGAAGCCACCGCGTCGTACCTGCCTTCGTAGGCAGCGCGAATGCCGCCGTGTTCGAAACCTTGCATCGCCGCTTCTTTGGTTGCCCGAATCGACATAGGGGAACACTCGAGGATCATCTGAGCCCATTCACGGGCCCGGTCCATGAGCTGATCCTGTGGCACAACCTCGTTCACGAAACCGAGCTCCACGCCTTCAGCGGCGGGCACGTGGCGGGCAGTCAGCATCATGCTCATGGCTCGATTCAGCCCGATCTGGCGGGGCAAACGATGTACGCCACCAGCCAGGGCAGCCAGGCCAACCTTGGGCTCCGGCAGGGCAAATCGGGCATTGTCAGATGCGATGATGAGGTCGCAGGCCAACGCAATCTCGAAGCCGCCACCCATAGCCACGCCGTTCACAGCAGCGATGATTGGTTTGTTCAGATCCCATCGAGACGTGATACCTCCGAAGCCGGTCGTTGGTGCTGCGGAACGGTCGCCGCCCTCGGCTTGGTAACGAAGGTCGTTGCCAGCGCAGAACGCTCGCTCGCCCTCGCCAGTGATGATGGCAACCCACAGATCGGGGTTGGACTGAAAGTCGTCGAAGATGTCGGCCATCTCGGCGTTGCCAGGAGGATGAAGTGCATTCATCCGTTCTGGTCTGTTGATCGTGACGATCAAGAGATTGCCGTCTTGTTCTGCTGTGCAATAGTCACCCATCTCCGAACCCTAGTCACGCGGCTCCCGCCGACGTTCAGCGAGACGCCGAGAGGTTCGACGAACTAGTGCGTGACCGAGCGGTGCTCCAGCCGTTTGTCGTGGCGTTCGATGGCGAGGTCGACGAGCCGGTTGATCAGATCGGGATAGTCGATACCCGTTGTTTCCCACAGCTTGGGAAACATAGAGATAGGTGTGAAACCAGGCATTGTGTTGACCTCGTTCAGAAGGAACCCCCGGCCATGTTCTTCATAGAAGAAGTCGATCCGGGCAAGACCCTGCACCCGTAATGCCTGACCCACATGGCAGGCAAGCATTCGGACTTCGAGGGCCGCCTCAGGGCTGAGAGCCGCGGGAATCAGTGTTTGGGCAACACCGTCGTGGTATTTGTCGTCATAACTGTAGAACGCGTCGCCGGGCACGATCTCTCCCGGCACGGAAGCTTCGAGCGTTCGATTGCCCAAAACGCCAACCTCGATCTCTCGGCCGGTGACGGCTTCTTCGACCACGATCCACTCGTCGTAATGAGCGGCCACGGCAAGCGCTTCGTGCAGTTCCTCGGCAGTTGTTGAGCGACTGACTCCCACCGAGGAGCCCATGTTTGCTGGTTTGACAAAGGTGACGGGGCCGAGTTCGTTCATCAGGTCGGTCGGGGTGGAAGCCGTGATGTCATCGGAATGGACCGTGCGCCAGTTGGCCTGAGCGATGCCAAAACTAGAGGCGGCTTGTTTGGCCATGGCCTTGTCCATGCAGAGCGACGAACCCAGGACACCCGAGCCGACATACGGCACTCCAGCCAGGTCGAGCAGCCCCTGTACCGTGCCGTCTTCGCCCATAGGTCCGTGTAGCAGCGGTAACACCACGACAGGTACATCGGTGGGGGCAATAGCCAGAAGCGGTTCGATCGCAGTGCCCGCAGTCTCCAGGGCGGCAGGAAGTGCGGCGACCGTGCCGGAGGTGATGGCATCAGCTACAGCGGTGCGTTGCCAGACGCCGTCGCGGGTAATACCGATGGCGTCGACGATGAACCGGGACGGGTCGATCGCTGCGACAATATGGCGAGCGGTCACACGCGACACGTCGTGTTCAGCAGACTGGCCGCCGAAGAGCACTACCAACCGATGTCGCTG
>DNHM01000326.1 GCA_003485885.1 Acidimicrobiaceae bacterium | reverse complement strand
CACCACGACGGGTACATCGGTGGGGGCAATGGCCAGAAGCGGTTCGATCGCAGTGCCCGCAGTTTCCAGGGCGGCAGGAAGTTCGGCAACCGTGCCCGAGGTGATGGCATCAGCCACAGCGGTGCGTTGCCAGACGCCGTCGCGGGTAATACCGATGGCATCGACGATGAACCGGGACGGGTCGACCGCGGCGACAATATGGCGAGCGGTCACACGCGACACGTCGTGTTCAGCAGACTGGCCGCCGAAGAGCACTACCAACCGATGTCGCTGTGTCATGTTGCCGAGAGTAGTTGGCAGCAGCGCCCGGGCTGGCGCATACGGTGAGCCAGCGTTTCTAGATCGATGGTCCATCTGAGCGCAGGGGATACGGGTGGCCCGGATTCGGTTTGGGTGGCGCGTCCGTGGGCTCGAATGATGCGAAACTTGCGCCATGCAGATGACGGCCAGTGAGATTGCCGAGGTCACTGGTGGTGTGTTGCACGGACCCGATGCTGTGGTCAACGACGCGTCGATCGACACTCGCACCATTGAACCTGGTCAACTGTTTGTGCCGATCGTCGACGCTCGCGATGGTCACGACTTCATTTCCATAGCGCTGGCCGCCGGGTGTGGTGCCTACCTGACGCAACGAGCGCCCGAAGGCGGCACCGCAGTCGTCGTGGATGACACGTTGGCAGCGCTGACGGAACTCGGCCGTCATGCTCGGGCCAGACACACTGGCCCGGTCATCGGGATTACCGGTTCTGTCGGCAAGACATCGGTTAAGGATCTGGCTTTGGCAGCCATTGGGAAGACACGCAAAACCCACGCGAGTGAACGGTCGTTCAACAATGAGCTAGGTGTGCCGTTGACCCTGTTCAATGCCCCCGACGACGCCGAGGTCTTGATCGTAGAAATGGGTGCACGGGGCATCGGTCATATCGCCGCCTTGTGCGAGATCGCCAACCCAATCATTGGTATCGTCACCTACGTCGGCGCGGTACACACCAGCGAATTCGGCACGGTCGAAGCCATTGCCCAGGCCAAGGGTGAATTGGTCGAGGCACTTCCGGCGTCAGGACGAGCCATTTTGAACGCAGACTCAGCGCCAGTGCTGGCAATGAGGTCCCGCAGCCAGGCGCCGGTGATCACCTATGGAGTCGGCGGCGACATCAACGCAGTCTCGGTGGTGGTGGACTCGGAACTTCGGCCGAGCTTCCAACTCGTGTCATCTGGCCAGACCTACTCCGTGAGCCTGCCGATCCACGGTGTACACCAGGTTTCCAACGCATTGGCAGCGTTTGCGGCAGCCGAGGCGGTTGGTGTTACTCCAAGCCAGGCCATTGCCGGTCTCGCAACCGCAGGTTTGTCGCGGTGGCGCATGGAACTTGGCCATACAGCCGGAGGTGCTGTGGTGATCAACGATGCGTACAACGCCAACACCATCTCAACCGAGGCTGCGTTGCGTTCGTTGGCGGCGATCGATGTCGCACAACGGTTTGCGGTCCTGGGCGTTATGGCAGAACTCGGCGATCGCCACGACGCAGATCATCGTGCGATGGCGGCATTGTGCCAGCAGCTCGACATCCAGCTCATCGCCTATCAAGAACCGGCATACGGGGTCGAGGTCACGCACGACTTCGATGCGGTCATGGCCAAACTTGGGCCGTTGAATCGGTCCACTGCGGTCCTTGTAAAGGGCAGTCGGGTCGCTGGCCTCGAGGCGCTAGCCGACCAGCTGACTGCCTACAACTAGAACTCGCTCTCGGTAGGGAGTTCGTCGGGTGGCAATGGCCGGTTGCTGACCTTGTACTTGTCGTAACGTTCCGAATCACACGACGGGCAGAGCCACACCTGGCGGAAGCTTTGGATCGAAAGTTGTGTGCCTCGACTTTTTTCGACGAGTGCCTGGGCGGCTTCGCGCATGTCGTCGCCACCGCAGCGGTCGCAGGTAGGCCGAGCGGCAGGATCTCGAACCCATTCGGCATCGCAGACCTGACATACCAAGGCAATCAGCGCGTCGCGGCGCTCGCCTCGGAGATCGTCTCTTTCACCACACGCCGGACAACAGATATCGGTGCTCATCAGCGACCCGTGGCCCGTTCTTGGGCTCGTCGAGCGCGAAGTAAGCCAGTGACTGCTTCGTCGACCATGTCATCCAGGATTGCGTCGGGACCAGGTCGCAGGAAGGCGACCATGCCGTCTGTGCCCTTGAGCCTCATGCGCACGCTTTTGTTCAGTGCACTCAGATCGTGATCTGGTTTCGAGGCATAGGCAACAATGAAGTACGGGCCGTCGATCCATGCTTCGAGATCAGCGTCGGGCATCATGTCGGCCAGGAAACTACCGATTTCTTCGGTGGCCATCGTGGCGTCGGCTGGCGGTAGCGACTCGAATTGATCGAGCGACATGGCTTCGATAGCGACGAGAAGTCGTTGGGCTCGGGCGGTAGTGACCGGAGACGAGAGCCAGGCCCCAAGGGTCTCGAGCGTGGCCAAATGGGGAGTGTGGCCCGCGTCGGTTACAGCGGACGCGAATGCTCCGCTACCGGCGTCGGGTCCGGCAGTTGCGTGAACGATGAGCGCAGAGGGAGCCATCACGACAGTCGTGGTGGTTGCAGCGGGAGTAACGTCGGCAGTCAGATGTAGACCGGACGTGGCCATGGCTTTGGGCGCAGGAATCGTGTCGGGTGTATCCATCACTGTCGAGACGACGTCGGACGCGATTGCTTCTGCTGGAGCCAGCTGATCGTCGGGAACCAACAGGTTCGGGAACAATTGTGTCTGAGGGGTTTGGCCGTCGACGTTGATATGCGGCTGGGGTTCGTCGTCGCTCGGCGCTGCCGCCTCAGAACCGAAGTTCTGCATTTCGGCGTGAAAGCGGTTGGTGCGAACCTCTCGTGCCCATGCGGTCCACTCTCTTAGCGTGGTCTCACGGTTTTCGATCTCGCGTCGCACGCCTCGCAAGGTGGCAAAGGCGCTGATAACCACCAGAACGCAGACGATGACGGCGGGGTTAGATCGGGGAATGTCGGTGCGACTTATCCACAGCTGTATGGCGGTCCCACAAAGCGCTAGTGAGATAAAGCTGAGTGCGGCACGCGATGCCCGGGGCGAGGTTTCGGGTAGTGCGTAGGTGAGTTCGCGTCGGGGCGAACGGTTCCATGCCGGCAAGATCAGAGCGAAACTAACTCCGAGCGAGATGATCGCTGGCCATTCGTTTCG
>DNHM01000442.1 GCA_003485885.1 Acidimicrobiaceae bacterium | reverse complement strand
CAACGTGTTCAACGACGGCGCATTCGCCCAGATCACCAAACGCGATAAGCGTGATGCCATGCTGATCAACCTGGTGCATGGCGAGCCGATCCGTTTTGGGGTCGACAATGAACGCGGTGTCGCCATGGATAGCAGCGGTCGTATAGAACTGGTTGATGTCGTCGATGTCGGTGTTGAAAATCTGCTGGTGCACGATGAAACCGCCGATGATCCTTCGGTGGCGTTTGCGATCAGCAGACTTGCCACTGCGCCAACAATGCCGACTCCGGTTGGTGTATTCCGTGCCGTCGAACGCACAGAGTACGCGGCAGCGGTTAGCGATCAGGTAGACGCTGTCACCGCATCACAGGGTGCTGGCACACTCGAGGGGCTGTTTGCTTCTCGTCCAACCTGGACTGTTTCCTAGACGAAGTCACAGTTCCGCCTAGCGAGCTGTGTCCAGATCTATTGTGAGTCGTAGACCGCGCTACAGCGCGGTCTACGACTCACAGGTCGTTTTGAGGTGTGTCAGAGTCAAACCCTGATCTGATTGCTACCAGCTCTACGCCCGGGCTGTCCACGCCAGGAGCAACAGCAGCACCGGTAGCGATGGAGCGATGGAGGGTGCGGTTAGTCGCCCTGTTTGGGCAAACGCAGCGCAGCAACGAGACCGGTCGCTGCCAACGCAGCCGACAGCAGGAAGACAGTCGTGAATGACCCGGTCAGGTCGGCGAGCACGCCGCCGATCTGGGGCGAGATCATCTGGGCGACTCCGAAGGCCAGAGTCGCTGCGGCAAACGATGGGCCGTAGTCCTCGACGGTTGTATTCTCGACCACATACAGAGTGATCATCGATGGGACACCGGCGAACAGCAGCCCGATGACAACGGCCGCCGGCAGGGTGACAGCGAACCAGCCGGGCAAGACAAGCAGCACGACAGCGATCCAGCCTGAGAAGGCCAAGGTCAGACCAAGCCGCGAGCCGATTCGTGAAGCGATCGTAATGAACACCGGGCCACCGAACATCATGGCGATACCCACCAGGGTGAACGCCAGTGAGGCTCGTGAACTGGTCCAGCCGTTGTCATCTTCAAGTTTGGTTGAAAGGAATGCGAGGATCAGCAGATACATGAAACCGAACGAGGTATAGGCCGACGTGAGCGGCAGCCAGCCCCGCATGCGTTTGAGGGAGCTGAACCCACCGAAGCCGCCTCCGGTGTTCCGGGGCTGCTCTTGGTCATGACCGATCAAGAAGAACGTGGCTACGAGTACACATGCGGCGACGACAGACAGCACGACGTAGACGGTGCGCCAACTTTCATCGCCTCCTGAGGACCGCACATAACTCGTAAGTTGGCTCGCGAAGACGACGCCGAAGCCCATGCCCGACCCCATGAGGCCAATGGCGATGGAGCGCTTCTCCGGTGGCATCGCTGCGGCTGCTATGACAGGAGCGGGAATCCAGATAAGAGCGCCGCCAAACCCGGAGCAGAACATAGC
This sequence comes from Acidimicrobiaceae bacterium, assembly GCA_003485885.1. Lineage (GTDB taxonomy): Bacteria > Actinomycetota > Acidimicrobiia > Acidimicrobiales > UBA10347 > UBA10347. The sequence continues at coordinate 5,548 of DNHM01000442.1, read as the reverse complement.
GATGCCCACAAACCACACGCCTGGTGCCAGTGCGGCTGTCACGAGCCCGGTCAAGGCGAAGAGGAAGCCAGTGCGCATGATTGCCAGCAGCTTGTACGAGCTAGCGAATGAGGCCACGGCCAATGTGCCGAGGAGATAAGCGCCGACATTCACGGTGGTTAGCGATCCAGCGATGGTGTTTGACAGGTCAAGATCACTGCGTACCGCTGGCAAGACGACGCCAAAAGCGAACCGGCCGAACGATTGAGCGACACCCGCCGTCGCAGCCATCAGGAAAACCGCAGGCAGGCCCATCGCACGGCGTCGAGTGGCCGTAGCCATAAGAGTCACAAAGCCTCACGCTACTGCGTTGTTGCTCACAGACTAGAACTCTGACGTGCGTCCAGGCGGTGACGCTGCATGAGCGCGATAGGGGAGCGAGATATGAGGAGGGCCAACCATCCGCGTGAAACGTGTGACACGTTTGCGATGTAGCGTCGCTACTTGGCGACTCGTTGCTTCGGGCTGTTCGCTTCTGCAATGAGCAAATCGCGGATAACCGAGCATCGGAGATATCCGACGCAGTGCGAAGAGCGGTCGAGGATCACGGCGGGCTGGTCCTCGATTCCCATGGTGTTGGGCCCGTTTCCAGGTTCGTTGAGCCAGGCAAGGCGAGCGATGCTGGGCCGCGAATGGCCCGAGACGTGCCTTGGTTAGGCATCGGGCTTTCATTCGGGCAAGTCGACGACACCTACGGGATCGGCACTGCCGTCATCGAGGCCGCTCGCCTTCCGAAACAAGCGCGGAGCCTGACGAGGTAGTGATGACAGCGCTCGCGGCCGAAACCGCGCCGGGCTCAGATCTGTCAGCGTTCGAAGCTCTCGGCATGCACGAACTGAAGGGCCTGCCTGGTCACTCGCACACCGTGAAAGCGCTGATACCAGTGCCCCCACAAGCCTTCTTACGACGTGCGAGCAGCGCTTGCCTGCCGGCCTGGAGACTTACTGTGACGACGGCCAACACTTTGATCGAGCAAAGTCTCCCCGCTACGGACCTTGAGAGCACAACACGTGCGCGTGCACGTTCAACTGACTTCCTGGCCTAGTGTGGGCGTAGGCCCAGCAATGACGACGGAACAGAGCAGCGAGATGCAAGACGACGTTGAACTCACCGAACAAGGTGCCGAGAACAACGACGGCCTCGCTGCCATCGCGATCCTTACCGTGACCGTGGGTCTGATCATCTTGGTCGCGGTTCTACTGCTTTAGGGACTCTCCCGTAGTCAGCGAAACCTCGGCGTCAGCGCTCTAGCTCCGCAAGTGCCCGAGCTGCAGCGTTGGCCCCACACATGCCGTGCGCCCCTGCGCCAGGTGGTGTCGAAGCCGAACAGATGTAGACGCCGGGAACACCAGTTGCATACGGGTTACGGGATACCCGAGGCCGGAACAGCAGTTGGGTGGGCGTCGATGCGCCGCCAATGATGTCGCCGCCCACATAGTTTTCGTTGTACACCGACATCTCGGTGGTCGTGCGCACCGCTGTGCCCACGATGCGATCTCGAAAGCCAGGCGCGAATCGTTCGATCTGATCGATGATTGCCTGGGTGGCATCGCCGGTGTAGCCGTGGGGCACATGGGCGTAGGTCCAGAGGGGGTGGACGTCGCCGACCGACCGGCCGGGATCGGCAAGATACTGCTGGGAGACGAGCACGAAGGGCTGGTCTGGCATGACGCCGTTGTGGATGGCTTTCTCGGTGGCCTGCAGCTCAGCGAACGTTCCACCGAGATGAACAGTGCCCGCTTGGCGAGCGTGATGCGCCGTCCACGGAACACCGTGTTCGATCGCGAAGTCGACCTTGTAAGCGCCAGGTCCATGTTTGAACCGTCGATAGGAACGGGCGATGCGCTGCGGTAGTCGATTACCCAATATCGCCGCAGCACTCGATGGTGAAACATCGAGCATGACCACATCGGCAGCAGGTAGGTCGTTGATGGACCGGACCCGGTGACGGGTTTCGATTCGCCCGCGGTGATGTTCGATATCAGCGATCAGAGCATCGGTGATCGACTGTGATCCACCTTCGGCCACCACCCAACCCTGGTTGTGGCCTGCAATCACAAGCATCATCCCAACTGCGCTGGTGAGCGGACGGTCGAGACGGTAGTACGTGTGGGCCGCCACGCCGCCAAACAACGCTTTGGCCTGGTCAGTGCGAAAGAGGCGAGCCAGAGTGGTTGCAGGTAGTAACGCGGCTGCGCCGAACCGGGCGAGCAGCAACGGGTGCGAGGGGAACGATGACAGGACCGGGTGCGATGCATCGGCGAACAGGTCACCGAATCGATCCGACATCGATGCGAACAGTTGGTGCCAACGCTTGCCGTCTAGGCCAAGCGCCTCGACGGTCCGATCGATCGACTGGTGTAGGACTCCGGCTGATCCATCGTCGAGTGGATGTACACAGTCCACTGGCGCCGACAACCAGTTGAGGCCATGCGATCCCAGGTCGATTTCATTGAAAAACGGTGACCCAGCGGCGATCTGGTGGACCGCAGAACAATGGTCGTGGAGCAAGCCGGGCAGGATCTGCTCAGACGTACGAGTGCCGCCGCCAGGAACATCAGCGGCCTCGAGCACGGTCACTTCGAGACCTGCCCGGGCCAGACGGGCCGCAGCAGCAAGCCCGTTGGGCCCGCTGCCGACAACGATGGCTGATGTCATTTCAGGTGCGACCTCCGGAGCCGGGATGCGCGACACCTTGGGGTTCGTACCCAGGTAATCGCCAGGTCACCGTATGCGCAATCGGGCCGTTGGGTAACCATGGTTGTTCGTTGTATGCATCGTCATTGTGATACCAGCCCTTCTCAACTGTGCCAAGGGCGGCATCGATGACTCGATATTGCACCTTCTTGTCGAATGCTGGCTGGGACTCGGTGAACGCGATGAGTACGTCGCCAGGCTCGTACTGGCAACGTTCTTGCATCGACGCGATCAAACGCTCATCGAGACAATGGCCATCGCCGAAGTTCCAGCCGGTGAGCACGTTGCTGACGAACTCGCCCTCGCGCTGCACTCGGTCATCAAGGTCTTCGAGGTGACACATGAGCGCCGAGATGTGCATGCGGCCCATGGGGTGCATCATTCGGAAAGCAACGGCTTTCTGGATGAAGATCTCGGAGATCTCTTTGCCGAACAACGGCTCGATCTGGTCGATCTGATTGTCAGACGACTTAACGATCCTCTCGTTGATCCGGTCTTCCATGGACTTGTCACGGAACGAAAACGTGGCTGCGGACCAGTTGCCTGCGTACTGTTTCATCCCCACGAGGAACGACACGTACTGGGGTCTGAGCGCCCCCAGGATGATGGGGGAGAGTGCCGCGATCACCACGATCACCAGCAGTGTCGGATCCATATCGCCGATGCCATAACCCTCGCCAGCATGGAAGTTCGAGAACAGAAATCCAGCGCAGAAGATGAAGAACACATTCCACTCAAGCGGGACCGCCAGTGGGAACGTGGAGATGATGAAGGTGTGTAGCGCCCAAATTGAGACGATGGCAATCCAAGTCGCCCACCGCCACGGTGCAAACAACAAGATGAGAGGCATCACGATTTCGCAGGTCGTGCCGCCGATATGGGCCAGCAGATGGGTCGTTCGTGACGGTCGTAGGTCGTTGGGGTAGTCCTTGACGGTTGCTTCGCGGAATCGTTGCGAGGTCACCCACGGTGTGTTCTGAACCATGATGGCGACGGTTGATGAGAAGCCGTGCTGCAGTTTCGAGAAACCAGCACCCATCCATACGACGACAATAAAGATCTTGGCCGCAATGACCATGTCGACGAAGTTTGAGAAGAGAGCGAAACACAGCAGCGTGGGTACGTATTGCTCAGAACGAGCTGACAAGAAGACGATCTTGTCGCGTAATCCCATGGTCAAGATGAGGCCGCAGTAGATCAAGATCGCCCACTGGGGCATGATGCCAGCGCGGCCGTCGGGTAGGCCATCGATTGGGTCACCGGACAAGAACAGCATCAGTATGAGGCTGGCCAGGATCAGCTTGTACAACCCGGTGTCCCACGGAGTGCGGCGGCCGCCTGAAGTCAATGGCACATGATTGGGATACGGCGGCACTCGCAACGTATCGTTCTGCCACCAATAGAGGATTCCTCCGATCGGCGGGTCGAAATGGAAGGCGAGCGGACCACACGTTGCAGCCAGCCCCATGACCTCCAGCAGGATCGTCCAGATCATCAACTTCTGGTACAGGATGGGCTCGTCCCACCAGCCGCCGATGTCGTCGAACTCCAGACCAGCGGTGAATGCACCCGCGAAGATCAGCCCGAAGAGCGCGTAGAGAAAGATCTTCCACGCGTAGAACGTGCCGGTCTGTTTTGGTGTGCCGAAACCTTCCTTGACCCAGTGCAGTTGCAGCAGTTTCATCCGCTCGAAGAACGGGATGTCAGCGAACTCGTCTAGATCAACGTCGGGTAACTCAGCGGTTCTATACCCCATCAGCTATCTCCTCTTCTGTCGTTCTTGGTTGTCGCGGCGGCGTTGTTCTACGTCGAAGTAGTAGTCATCGTCGGCCTCGGATCTGGTCGAGACGAGCTTTCCGGTCAGTCGGGAAATCTCGCGTTCTCGGACTCGCTGGCGCCGCCAGACCTTGCGTCGGTCAAAGCGACGTTTCCGCTCGATGTGATCTTCTTCGGTTTCGGAGGTACCACTGAGGTAGGTCTCTTCGATCTCGTCGATACGGATCATTGCCTCGTCTGCCGGAAGTTCGAGCAGGATCTGGCCCCGGGCCATCAGGTACATGCGGTCGCTGTATTTGAGTGCCTTCCGGGCGTGTTGCTCAACGATGAGAGCGCCGGTGCCGTTGTTGTCGGCGGCGTCGCGGACAGCCCCGAGCAGCCGGTCCACGATCTTGGGTGCAAGTCCAAGTGAAAGTTCGTCGGCGAGAAGCAGCGAGGGGTTACGGCTGAGCGCACGGGCCAGAGCGAGCATCTGTTGCTCGCCCCCCGAGAGCATTCCGCCTCGCACTGATAACCGCGGTTCGAGTTCGGGGAACAGCTCGAGCGCCTTGTCGACGGAGCCGCCGCCGACCCGCAAATTGTCGCGGGCACTCATCTTGGTAAAGACGAGTCGCTCTTCGGTCACCAGGCCAATACCACCGGTGCGCACCCTTTGGTGCATAGGCGTATAGGTCGGCACATTGTTGAAGAGCACAACACCATCGACCGGTTCGAGTTCGCCCGCAATGGTCAACAACGTGGTCGATTTGCCGGCACCGTTTGGGCCGAGCAGGCACACCACCTCGCCCTTCTGTACGGAGAGGTTGACTGCCCGAACGACTTCTCTGCCGTAATATCCCGCCTTCAGAAGACGTGTTTGCAGCAGCGGCCTGGTGGTAGTCGTCATGCGCCACCTCGAGCGGTTGCTACTGATGCCGCGGTGGTGTGGTCGCCATCGCGTTGCATTGCGTCGACGTCATCGTCGTCGGTGGTGGTGTCCTCGTCGGTCTCGTCGCCGAGATAGGCGGCGATCACTGCAGGATTCGACCGGATGTCT
>DNHM01000262.1:3521-5346 GCA_003485885.1 Acidimicrobiaceae bacterium | reverse complement strand
CGGGGCGTGACCAAGTGGGCAGTCGACTTTGATCGATGCTTGCCGTACTTCGCCCAAAGCTACGGCTGTGGCATCTGTATCGCCGTGTGCCCATGGTCAACACCGGGTGCGGCGCCCCGTCTGGCCGAGAACATGTTGCGCAAGCAACAACGCCGCGAAAAGTTACGTCCCCAGGGGACGTAACTTTTCAGATGACGAACCCCTTGACCGCACGTAACGATGGGAATTTGGGGTTGCCACATGTCTTCTTTTGATCAGCTTCCTACCGAGGTCCAAGCGGCGCTCGCTGCCGACATGACGATCGACATAACCACGATCGGTCGACGCAGCGGTGAGCCCCGCCGTATCGAGATCTGGTTCCTGAACGTCGACGGCTTGATCTACATCACCGGTACTCCGGGACCCCGCGATTGGTTTGCCAATCTGGCCGCTCACTCGTCGTTGATCTTCCATCTCAAAGAATCGGTGGTCGCAGACCTACCGGCTACGGCAACCATCGTCGACCAGCGCGACGAACGAGCGCGCGTCTTTCATGCACCCAGTGCAGCGTGGTACCTCAACCAGGGCGACAGCCTCGACTCATTGCTCGCCCATGCACCAATGGTGCGGTTGGCGTTCGACTAGCAGCTAACTTGCGCTGCGTTCTGCGGCGGCAACGGTGTTCGCCATAAGCAACGTGCGGGTCATCGGTCCCACGCCGCCAATGCGAGGTGACAACCAGCCAGCGATCTCCTCGACAGATTCATCGACATCGCTCACCAGCTTGGGACCCTCGAAACTCACACCAGCGGCAACAACAGCAGCACCAGGCTTGACCATGTCGGCGGTAATCATCCGGGGGGCGCCGGCGGCAGCGATCAAGATGTCGGCCTGACGGGTGTAGTGGCCAATGTCTTCGACACCGGTGTGCACCACGGTCACCGCAGCATTAGCCATGTCCCGCTTGAGCGCCATCAGGTTGGCCAGCGGGCGGCCGATCGTGAGGCCACGGCCAACGATGACGACATGTTTGCCCTTCACCGGCACCTCGTAGTGCTTCAGCAACAGCTGAATACCAGCAGGCGTGCACGCAACCGGCGCATCGACGCCCTGGACAAGTTTGCCCAAGTTCACCGGGTGGAGGCCGTCGGCATCCTTCTCGGGAAGAACCCGGATCAGCGCAGCCTCGTAGTCGAGACCCTTTGGAAATGGGTACTGGATGATGTACGCATCGACCGATGGATCGTCGTTGAAGTCGTCGACCACCGCATCGATTTCATACTGACGAGCCGTAGCGGGCAGCCGCACCTCGCGCGAGCCCATACCCAGCTCTTGCGAATCGCGATGTTTCATCGCCACATAGTTGGCCGACGGACCATCGTCGCCTACGAGCAGCGTGCCAAGGCCGGGCGTGATGCCCCGATCTGCCAATGCTTCTATGCGGATGCGCAAGTCGTTCTTGATCTCTGCAGCGACCAATTCACCGTCGAGTTTGATCGCAGTCATGAGCTTCTTTCAAGAGTTGTCGCCGAAGGCGTTCGCAGTGAAAACTACCGCCGTCGGCCCACCCATTGATGCCAATGTTGATGACGAAGCAATATCAGTCGCTCATGCTCAGAGCGAACCAGCGGTCGTGTAACCAATCAGCGGTTTCCCGAGCCAGCCACGAACTAGATTCCGGACAAAGGTTCGTACTGTTTCGAGCGCAATGTAGAACGCAGGGAACGAGAGCAAGACGAGCACCGTAGAGCTGACAAGGCCGCCCATAAGGGTGAAGCCGAGTGACTCCCAGAATGGGTCTGCGAGTGACAATGGGAGCAGACCAGCCACGGTGGTGATCGTGGTC
>DNHM01000262.1:2921-3514 GCA_003485885.1 Acidimicrobiaceae bacterium | reverse complement strand
GCGACGGTAGTGATTGTGGTCGCAACCAATGGACGGAAGCGACTGGTCACAGCCGAACCAATGGACTCGCCGATCCCGGTGCCATTGCGTCGTTCCTGGTTCGCTGCATCGACTAGCAGGATCGTGTTGTTCACGGCCACACCAATGAGCGCGATGAAACCGACAACAGCCAGAAAGCTCAATGGGTTATCACTCAGCATCAGCGCACCGAACACCCCGAAGAAGCTGAACGGAATCGCCAGGAAGATGAGCATCGACTGAGCGAGTGAGCGGAACTGGATGGTGAGCAACAGCAGCATGAGCGCGAGAGCGATAAGACCTGCGTACTGCAGGCCTGCAAAGTCGTCCTGGTTATCTGACTCGAGACCGAAGTCGAAACCCAGTGCGTCGGGCGCAAGACCACGAGCTTCGAGAACGTCTCCTGGATAGTCCTCAGCAAGGAGTTCTTCGGTCGATGTCAAGATCCCTGAGATACCGCTGTCTTCGTCGTACTTGGCCCGAACTTCGATGTAACGAGCGCCATCGGTACGAGCAATCGAACCATCGGTCGAGATCCGAGCGTCGACGATGGTCACCGTCTCGGAGCCAGAAGG
>DNHM01000262.1:0-2777 GCA_003485885.1 Acidimicrobiaceae bacterium | reverse complement strand
TGGCCGATCGTGACCCGTGCACCTTCGATCCCGACAAGCCGCTCTTCGATCTGTTCGACGAATTCGGGTGACTTTGTCGGGCGGCTGCCGATCGCTGTGAGATCGATGAAGGCCTGAACCAGCCGCTCATTACCGCGTGCATATTGGGCTCGTAGGAGATCTTCGCCAAGCACTTCGACAACTACCTCATCGATCTGAGCGGAGATGGCTTGGGCTTCGTCGATTGTGGTCCCAGCTGGAAACTCGGCGCTAAGGGACAAGCCAACGGAGTCCTTGCCCTGGGGAAAGATGCTGAAGCCGAGCCCACCGGCGAAGCCAAGGCCCGAACCGATAGCAAAGAAGGCGAAGAAGGCAAGGAGCAAACCAACAAGCCAGCCTTTCGGTCCGTTTCCTGATGGATACGCAGCCAGTCGACCAGCGGCGGCGGCAACCGACTTTTCGGCTCGAATGATCGGGTTGTTTGGCTTCTGGCCTTTGAGCAGGAAGAGCCGTCCGATTACCGGGATGAATACGACTGAGAACAGGAACGACAGCAGCAGCGTGATCATCACGGTCGCTGGAATGGGTCGAATGAACTCGCCGAGGATGCCGCCAATGAACAACATCGGCGAGAACACGACAACCGTGGTGAGCGTGCCAGCGAACGACGCTGCGCCAACCCGGTCGATGGCTCGACGAACAACACCGACAGACTTGATCTCTTCCGACGAGTCAGGCTCGTCTCTATTGGCGTCGATCGACTCGGATATCACGATGGCATCGTCGACCAGCAGCCCGAGCGTCAGAATCAAGCCGAATAGGGTGATCGTGTTGAGCGTGTAACCAACCGCCCACAGGCCGACGAGCGCCCCCATCAGCACCAGTGCCATGAAGCCAGCGGTTAACACAGCAACTCGCCAACCAATGAGCAGCAGGCTCACTGCGGCGACGGCGAGCAGGCCGGAAAGCAGATTGCGGGTCAACGACGAGATCTGCTGGCGGACACCGGTAGCAAAGTCAGCGGTGATCTCTGCTTGGAAGCCGTCGGCGAGCGGGGAATCAGCAGAGTCAAGAAGGTCCTGCACGAGATCGGTGAAGCCCAAGACATCGAGGCTCGATGTGTCGTTGCGGACCACGCCCACAGCGATGGCTTCCCTGAAGTCGCCGGGGCCGAGCGCAACCCGAGTGAAACGAGTGAGACGGGTCTCCTCTTCGCCGGTGTCTGGGTCGATGGAATCGGTCAGCAGATCGCGGACGACTGCTTCAGAAATGTCGCCGATGCCATCAAGGTAGACAGCCAGTGCGGAGGCTTGTTGTTGGAGTTGTTCGGGGGAGGCATCGGCCGGGCCAACGACCGAAACGAGCAGGTCGTAACTGTCAATGAACTTGGCTGCGTTGACCGATCGGTAGTCGGCTTGGGCGCCCGGCGGGAGTCCAATGTTCAGTGCGGCAAGTCGCTCTGTACCAATGGAACTGTCGACCGAACTTTCGAACTCGACGAAAACCAGAAACGAGCTGGGTCGCGCTTGGGTTTGCACTTCGATGACGTCGGGGACGCCGACGAATGCTTCTGCCAATGGCACGGTGACCTCAGCATCAACAGCGTCGGCGTCGTCGACGAAGTAGGTGCCAGTGACGATCGCTATTGGCGTGTTGATCGGAGGGAAACCCTCTCGGTCTAGACCAAAGCCGTACGCGGACACGCCAGCGATGAGCAACATGACCATGAATCCGAGCGTGATCTGCCACCGTCGGGTTGCCGACGTAGCAATAGACGTAATCACAGAACGACGCGGTTCCGCAGCCATAACTTCTCCCTCGTCACCGCGCTGCATTGGGGATGCGGTGGTGTGCACAAGTGCTTCCTAAACGCTACTCAGTCGTAGCTTTCGGCAACGCGCTCTTCGACAGGTTCCATCTGAGCCAGATGTCACAGCCTGCTCCCATGTGTGTGCTCGTTCCGAGCCCCAAAAGAAGGATCTCCACCGCCCACGTGCGCGAGTTTCGAGCCCCCAGGCGAGAAACTCGGTTAGTGAGCGCAGCGAACGGCGACTATCCGTGGGCATCGGTGCCGGCCAGACCGACTACGGCCGGAGAAGGCACAATGCCGTCGTTGAGGTCGGCTGCGTCGATGGGCTCACCCCATGTGCTGGTTAGCGGCACGACACCGGCCCAGTGGGGGCCAGCGATGTCTTCGGCGTCGTCGATTGGGTCCCCGCCGCGAATCTTTGCTGACGCTTCGGTCAGTGGCACCGACAGCACTAAGGTTTGTTTGTAGTCGATCTTGCTTGGGGGGCGTGCGGTGTCCCAGATCGGCGCAATGTGATCGTTGATGACCTTGAGTGCATCGGCCTGATCGGCAGGGTCAGTAACTGGTGACGCTAGACCTCGGATGACCACTGAGCGATAGTTCATCGAGTTGTGCAGTGGGCTCCGGGCCACAACGAGACCATCAACGATGGTCACGGTGATGCAGACATCGATACCTCGTCCGCCACGAAGCATGGCGTTAGCTATCGATCCATGGATCAGGATGTTGTCGCCCCGCACGCCGTAGGCCATCGGCAGCACGATGGGGCCGTCCTCAGTGGTGACACCAACGTGGGCGATCATGCCGGCTTGCAGAACCCCTCGGATCTCATCGGGGCTGTAGACGGCACGATTGGTGCCGCGCTTCATGGTCGTGCGGGCAGAGGCGGGGCCGTGTTCAGTCATCACAAATATCCTTGGTGTCATCCGCTTCGAAGAAGATTGAAACGGTCGCCCTGCACTAGTTATGTACTAGTACATTAAGCATT
>DNHM01000403.1:3414-4353 GCA_003485885.1 Acidimicrobiaceae bacterium | reverse complement strand
TTTACCGACTATGTGTTCGCCTTCGAAGTCACTGCACTGTTGCTGACGATCGCAGTTGTCGGCGCCGTGCTGCTGGCCCGTAAACCCAAGGGTGAACTTGCGCCAATGCCAGAGATTCCCGTGCGTAATACCAGCGGTGCGGCGTCTTCACCAGACGAGACAGAAGAGATGGAGGACGCCTGATGGAACTTACGTCCACCTGGTACCTGGTGCTGGCAGCGATCCTGTTTGCACTCGGCGCCACCGGATTGCTGGTTCGCCGCAACCCACTCATCATGTTCATGTGTGTCGAGCTCATGCTCAATGCCGTGAACCTCACGTTCGTGACGTTCGGTAATGATCTAAATGATCTGGGCGGCGAAATTTCCGTGTTCTTTGTGCTGGTGGTCGCTGCTGCTGAAGTAGTGGTCGGCTTGGCAATCATCGTGGCCATCATGCGCCGCCGTAACGAAGCGACTGCCGACGACCTGTCGGTTCTCCGAGGCTGACCGTGGTAGCAACTGTGCACTCCTCAACTCAACAATTGGCAAACATGCAACTCGTCGAACTTGTGTGGCTCGTGCCGCTACTGCCACTCCTGGGCTTCATCACGTTGATGTTTTTTGGCCGCCGACTTGGTGAACCCGTCGCTGGCTGGATCGCAACTGGAGCTATGGGAGGCTCCTTCTTGGCGTCACTCGTGGTCTTCGCCGGGATGCTCGGCCTCGAAGGCGGCGAGAGTGGCGAACGTATCGTCCAGGTAAAACTCTTTGACTGGGTGGTGGCTGGCGACTTCAACGTCGATATTGGTCTGCTGGCCGATCCGTTGTCGGTCACGATGATCCTGTTCATCACTGGTGTAGCCACGCTGATCCATCTGTATTCGATCGGTTACATGCACGGCGATCCGAACTTCTCGAAGTTCTTCGTCTACCTGAACTTGTTCGCTTTCTCCATGCT
>DNHM01000403.1:0-3207 GCA_003485885.1 Acidimicrobiaceae bacterium | reverse complement strand
GCCTATGGCAGCATCGAATATGGCGAGATGTTCTCGGGTACGCCGATTGCCGCCAGCACTGCTACCGCGATTGCTCTACTCGTGTTCGTTGGCGCTGCCGGTAAGTCTGCGCAGTTCCCGCTGTACATCTGGCTCCCCGATGCAATGGCTGGTCCGACACCTGTTTCGGCACTGATCCATGCCGCCACCATGGTGACGTCGGGCGTGTACCTACTCGTCCGTATCAACCCGATCCTGGCTCAGGCCCACGATTGGGCGCCAAGCCTGATTGCGTGGGTTGGCCTGTTCACGGCGCTGTTCGCAGCAAGTATTGCCGTAGCCCAAGACGACATCAAGAAGGTTCTGGCGTACTCAACGGTCAGCCAGCTTGGCTTCATGATCGTGGCGGTCGGCACCGGCGTCTACGTGGCTGCGCTGTTCCACATGATCACCCATGCCTTCTTCAAGGCCCTCATGTTCCTGGGTTCGGGTTCGGTCATCCACGGCATGAACGACGACCAAGACATGAAGCGGTACGGCGGTTTGGCCAAACTGATGCCAATCACTGCAGGCACCTTCCTGGTTGGCTGGCTTGCTATTGCTGGCATCCCACCGTTCTCCGGGTTCTGGTCCAAGGACGAAATCCTGGTCGGCATCTACGCCAACAACGACATCTTCGCCAACAAGATCTTGTTCGTCTTGTTACTCATCGCCGCACTGCTCACCGCCTTCTACATGACCCGCCTGGTCATCTTGACCTTCTTTGGCGCACCCCGTTGGCGTGACGAAGCAACCGGTGAAGCCCCGATCAGTAACGACGAAGCTCCGATCAGCAGCGACGAAGAACTACCTGCTCGCCATCCGCACGAGTCACCGTGGACCATGACGCTGCCGCTGGTGGCGCTTGCTGGTGCAGCGCTGGTTGCAGGTGGGCTCAACCTTCCATTCACCAAGGACCTGCACTTCCTGGAACATTGGCTCGAGCCTTCATTGCTCGGTAACGAGTTCCATGACTTACCACCTGGAAGCACCAAGCTGATGCTGGCCGTGATTGCGACACTGTGCGCAATCGGCGGAATCGTTGCTGCGTGGAAGTTGTACTTCGATAAGAGCGGTGGCACTGGCCCCGACGCACCCGCCATCCTGGCTCAAGGCTGGGGTTATGACGATGCGGTGAGCAACTTCATGGGTGGCCCTGGTTCCAAAGGGTTCGATGCCCTCGCTGACTTCGACGGCAAGGTTGTCGACGGCGCAGTAAATGGTGTCGGCAAGCTCATTCAGCTCGACGGCTCCTTCCTCCGCAAGATCCAGAACGGGTTGGTGCGCAGCTATGCGGCACTCGTGGCGGTCGGTGCAATTGGCCTAATGATCTACTTCCTCGTCGTGAGCGCATGATGTCTGTCGTACTTGCCGCAGGTGGCACTTTCCCTCTCCTGCCCGTCCTGGTCGTACTGCCCGTATTTGGGGCACTGGCCATCGCACTCACTCCTTCAACCCGAAGCGAAACAGCTCGGATCATTGCGCTGATGACCACGGTCATGACGGCTGCGCTCGGTATCTATCTCCTGTGGAACTTCGATGCCACCGATGGCACGTTCCAGAACCTGAGTTCACAGTCATGGATCGAGTCGCTCGGCATCAGCTGGTTGGCGGGGGTCGACGGCATCTCGCTGTGGCTCATCGTGCTGACCGTGTTGCTGTTCCCATTGGCGATCTACGCCGTCATTCCCGAGCACAGTCCCAAGCCGTACTACGCGTGGCTGTTGGTTCTGCAGACCGGTTGTCTTGGTGTGTTCGTTGCACTCGACCTGTTCATGTTCTTCGTGTTCTTCGAGATCGTGCTCGTGCCGATGTATTTCTTGATCGCCAACTGGGGTCACGGAAACCGCCACTACGCGGCCATGAAGTTCTTTATCTACACCATGCTCGGTTCAGCACTCATGCTGGTCGGCATGCTCAGCCTGGTCTGGCTCCATGCCAAGGCTCCGGGCAATGATCTGACGTTTGACATCCGTGAGCTGGCTGCCTCCGACGCTGTTGGCACCAACGCTGCGCGATGGATCTTCTTATCGTTCGCAGTTGCGTTTGCGGTCAAGGTTCCGATCTTCCCGCTACACACCTGGCTACCCGATGCCCATACCGAGGCACCCACTGCCGGTTCGGTCATCCTGGCCGGTGTCATGCTCAAGCTGGGTACCTACGGCTTCCTGCGTTTCGGCCTGTATCTGTTCCCCGAGGCATCGCACTACTTCGCTCCGGTCTTCTTGACCCTTGGCGTCATCGGCATCATCTATGGGGCCATTGTTGCGACCATGCAGAAGGACCTGAAGCGCCTGGTTGCGTACTCATCGGTTGCCCACCTTGGGTTCATCATCTTGGGCACGTTCTCGCTCAACAGCGAAGGCATCACTGGTGGCATCTTGCAGATGGTCAACCACGGTGTGTCCACCGGTGCATTGTTCTTGCTGGTCGGCTGGATCTACGAACGACGTCACACCCGTGAAATTGCCAAACTCGGTGGCCTGCAAAAGGTCGCACCGATTATGGCCGCCATGTTCACCCTGGTCATGCTGAGTTCGATTGGCCTGCCTGGTCTGAACGGCTTCGTTGGCGAATTCCTGATTCTCGTTGGGGCGTTCGTAGCGCACCGATGGTGGGCTGTTGCGGCCGCAACCGGTGTGATCCTGGCCTCGCTCTATCTGCTGTGGGCCTACCAACGGGTGTTCCACGGACCTATCACCGAAGAGAATGCCGAGACCAAGGATCTGAACTTCCGCGAGATCGCCATCATGGTGCCGTTCATCGCTGCGATCGTGTTCATGGGTATCTACCCCAAGCCGGTCATTGATCGCATGGAACCTTCGATCGATGTCCTTGTCGCTCATATCGAGGCGAACGTCGACGGGTTCACCGAACCAGTCAACGAAAACCGCCAAGGCGATGGTTGGGCCGATATCGAAGTCGAACACGCTAAAGATGGCGAAGATCACAGCGCTGACGAAGATCACAGCGACGAAGAAGATCATGGCGACGATGCCGGCGACGAGCACTCTGGGGACGACGAATGATTCTCTTGTTGCAAGACGGCGGCGATACTTTCGCCTTCCCCGACGTGAACTGGGGTGGCCTGTCGCCGTTGCTGGTCATGGCTGGTGTGCCGCTGGTCTTCTTGACGGTGTGGTCACTGACCTCACATGTTGCACCTCGGCGGACTCCGTCGATCGTTGC
>DNHM01000195.1:1748-14554 GCA_003485885.1 Acidimicrobiaceae bacterium | reverse complement strand
TTTCGACGGCTACAAGCACAATCCCGAATTCAGCATGCAGGTCCTTGAAGCTGCTGCAGTCGCTGGTGCAAGCCGTTTGGTTCTTTGTGACACAAATGGTGGTTCATTGCCATCGCAGGTCCGTGACACTGTTGGTTCAATTGTCGACTACTTCGGGGGCGATGTCGGCATTGGCGTGCACCTACACGACGACACCGGCTGTGGTGTCGCCAACGCACTCGCAGGTGTCGAAGGCGGCGCCGTCCAGGTGCAGGGCACCATCAACGGCTACGGCGAACGCACCGGCAACTGCAACCTGGTGCCGATCATCGGCAACCTCACACTCAAGATGGGGATTGAGACGATCCCGGCCGAGAATATGGTGCACCTGACGTCGGTCGCCAATCAGGTCGCTGAGATCGCGAACTTCACGCCGGACCCACAACAGCCCTATGTGGGGGCATCCGCGTTCGCACACAAGGCTGGCCTGCACACCAGCGCAATCGCTCGCCGCCCAGACGCCTACGAACACATCGATCCGACCCAGGTTGGGAACCAAGCGCGTTTCGTCGTGTCGGAAATGGCTGGCAAGGCCGGCATCGAAATTCGGGCCAAAGAAATCGGCATCGAGCTTGACCCGGCCGCTACCAGCGAAGTCATCGACATCTTGAAGCGCCTTGAACACGAGGGGTACCAGTTCGAGGTAGCCGATGCGTCACTTGAGCTACTGCTTCGAGGCGCCGCGGGATGGAAGCAGCCATTCTTTGAGCTGGAGAGCTTCCGCATCAGTACCCAGCATCGCAGCGGCAGCAACGCCCGTGCCTGGAACGATATCGCTGTCGAGATGGAGACCGAAGCCACGGTCAAACTCCGTGTTTCAGGTGATCGAATCGCTGCAATCGGCGAAGGCAACGGCCCGGTTGATGCGCTGCACGAAGCCCTTTACGTGGCGATCGGTTCGCTCTATCCCGCCTTCGATGGCATCGCCCTCACGGACTACAAGGTTCGAGTGCTCGACACATCAGCCGGTACCGAAGCCGTTACCCGGGTACTCATCGACATGAGTAACGGGTCCGAACAGTGGACGACCATTGGTGTAAGCGAGAACATCGTCGAAGCCAGCTGGCAAGCGCTGGTCGATGGCATTGTCTATGGCCTGCTCCACGCTCCGACCGGCTGACACGCGGCGAACGCATGCTTCAACAGCGACAGTAGAGGTGCAGTTGCGGCTAGCTCCGGTTTGTCTCTAGCCACGGTTTGTCGATAGCGCGGTCTCGGGCTCACAGAAGCTGGACCACAGCACTAGAGTGGTGCGGTGAGCCAGCCGCAGAATGTTCCAACCAAGCCGGTCGCTACGCAACACTACGCGTCACCGCCTCGCCGCGACCGCACGTGGAATGCTGACCGGCCCGGTGATGTCTTTGCCGATGGGCAGCCTGAAGGCGACCTGATCGGCTCGCAAGGTCCTGATCAGGGTTTTGCGATCAAGCTTGCTCGGTCGTTCCAAGATCAACTTGAACTGACCAATAATGAACACGCAGCTGACGCGATTGCTGGTTGTGTCGCCGTTGCTCTCAAGCGGGCATCAGCGTTTAGTCGTGCGCCAACCGTGCACGATGTTCGGTGTGCATTCACGATCTTCGGGTATCTAGGAACAGCGGAACCAGAGTTGGTCGAATTGCGACAGAAACTCTTCGAAGAGGTTGCGCACCCGCATCACTACAACGAGCGCCGCGCGATCGTCGACGCCGTGCCTACGGCCTTCCTGCGCCAGCATCACAAGAAGATCCTCGAGGAAGCCGCCGACTGGCGTTCAGTGCTTCAACCGCCCGCACACTGACATGACAGCCTCTTCGTCGGCATCCGTGCCGACGGCAGATTTTGGTACGCGCTTCTCGGCG
The DNA here is from genome assembly GCA_003485885.1 of Acidimicrobiaceae bacterium. GTDB lineage: Bacteria > Actinomycetota > Acidimicrobiia > Acidimicrobiales > UBA10347 > UBA10347. The sequence continues at coordinate 12,674 of DNHM01000195.1, read as the reverse complement.
TTTGTGATTGATGGGCTTTTGCTCGTGAGCGCTCAGTGGCTCATGTTCATCGTGCTCTCCCGACAACTCCAGGCTGTCGGGCTGACCTCCACCAAACCGTGTGTGCCCAACGGCGTAGCGCTGTGTGAAGGGCCGTCTACAGCACTGTGGACCATGCTGCTTGTCCTGTTCGTTGGATCAACAATTGCGTACCACGCGGTATTCGAAGGCCACTACGGCGCAACACCAGGCAAGCGGTGGATGGGCCTCGCAGTGACGGACAGCAGCGGTGCTGGTCCGGTTGGCCTCACTGCCGGAGTATTGCGGGCCGTCGTTCGTCAGTCGTTTTGGCTGTCGTTGGTGTTTCTGTTCGAAACGTCGCCGCTTTCTCTTGGTTTGCCGGCTGCGTTATTCGCGTTTCTGCCCATCGCCACGCTCAGCGTGTTCGTCATCGGCGCCTACAGTCAGAACGGTTTGGCAGGCCACGACCTCATCGCCAAGACCATCGTGGTACGCACGGACCAGGTGCCGGTGCGCCCGTCGCCAACAGACCCGTTGATAGAGCGACCACCAGTCGCTCATGTCCCCCCTCCGCCGAGTGGCGCTAACGCCGCAACTCCTGAAGACTCAGAAGACACACTGCATGACTAATCCAGATATTCGCTGTCGGTTCGCTCCGTCTCCAACGGGTTACCTCCACGTCGGTAGCGCCCGCACCGCACTCTTCAACTGGTTATTCGCCAGGTCGGTTGGGGGCACCTTTGTGCTTCGCATCGAAGACACCGACGGTGACCGCAATCGCCCCGAACTGATAGATGTGATCTTCGACGAGTTGCGTTGGCTCGGGATCGACTGGGATGAGGGCCCGTTCTTCCAGAGCGACTCTCGCGATCGGCACCGCCAAGTCGTCACCGACCTGTTAGCAAACGGCCGGGCGTACCTATCAGAGCGGGTCAACGAAGAGAATGTGGTCATCGAGGGAAGCGAACTCGTCGATGGCCTCGCCGTGCGTTACCGCGTGCCGAAGGACCGTCAGGTGGTGTTTACCGACGCAGTTCGTGGCGATGTGAGCTTCGAGACAAATGATCTCGAAGACTTTGTGATCTGGCGCTCGAATGGCACACCGACCTTCCTGCTTGCCAATGCGGTCGATGATGCTGATATGGGTATCACCCATGCCATCCGGGGCGAAGACCTCCTTTCGACAACGCCCAAGGTGCAGCTGCTCATGGAAGAGATAGGGGCAACACCACCGATCTATGGCCACCTGCCTCTGCTGGTGAATGAGCAGCGCAAGAAGCTGTCGAAACGCCGCGACGACGTATCGATTGCCGATTACCGGACGCGTGGGTATCTGCCCGAAGCAATGGTCAACTACCTGGCGCTGCTTGGCTGGGGTCCAGACGATGACATCGAGATCCGTCCGATCATCGAGATCATCGACAAGTTTGATCTCGGCCGGGTTAACAAGGCTGCGGCATTCTTCGACCTGAAGAAACTCGACCATTTCAGCGCTACGTACATTCAGAATCTTGATGCCGACAAGTTCGTCGAGCTGGTCCTGCCGTACTTGCACGCCGATGAACGCTGGTCCGCTGAGACAATCGACGTGGCCGTGGTTAAGGAGTTCGCAGGCGATGTCCAACAGCGAGTTGCCAGGCTAAGCGAAGTGCCCGACTGGTATGACTGGTTATTCCTTGACTCGGTCGAAATCGAAGAAAAGGCTATGAATAAGGGTTTACGCAAAGCAAAACAGGCTGATGAGGTACTGGACGGCGTCATCGAGGCTTTCGCTGACTGCGCTTGGGAAGAAGATGTCCTGAACCAAACTGTGCGTGCGGTGGGTGACACACTAGGTGTGAAATCCGCGGTACCTGTTCGGGTAGCAGTAACAGGAAAGATGGGCGGGATTCCGTTGTACGGACCGCTTGTCCGGCTTGGCCGCGACAAGACAATTGACAGATTGCGAACCGCTCGTGAACACCTCCGAAGCAGCTCATAGACCATCCGATATCGAGGATCAGTATTGTGGTGAGGCGCGAGGTTCCGACGGTTACCAGTTTTGGACGACGAGCCTGGAAGATGAAGAATCGCTCGATATCCGTGAGCAGGTAGCTGCCGGTATGACCGACAAAAAGGTCGTCACAGAACCGCGGCGCAAGGTCTTCGGAGCGGGCGCATTCCGCCGCACAGCGATTCGGCTCGCGCTGATGATCCTGATAACGGGCTTGCTGCTCATTGGCTACTTCGTTTTTACTTATGTGCAGGTCTTGGGCGCGGTAGGAGATGACCAAGCACAGGACGCTGATATCGCGATTGTGCTTGGAGCAGCTCAATACAACGGTGCACCTTCGTATGTACTGCAAGAACGACTAGATCATGCCTACAACTTGTACGACGCAGGCAAGGTCGAACGAATCTTTGTCACTGGTGCTGTTGCTAAAGGCGACGTGAAATCAGAAGGTCTGGTCGGTTTGGAGCACTTACTGGCGAAAGGTGTGCCCGAAGAAGACATCACGCTCATTCCCGAAGGCACCAATTCATGGCAGCAGCTATCGGCCTCGGCTGCCCAGATCGAGACGCTGCGAATGGACTCGGTCTTGCTGGTTTCGGACGGCTACCACAACTACCGCTTGCTCGCTATTGCCGACGAACTCGGTATCGAAGCCTATGTTTCGCCATCGGCCGTCGCTTCAACGACGATGAATGTGGTGCGTGAATCGGCAGCAGTCTCTATCGGGCGCATCACCGGTTACCGCCGACTCAGCGCATTTACGGAGTAACTGCGGGCAGCCGTCGGTTCGGGCCAGCAGAGGCTTGCCAAGGCACGCAGTTCGACCTACCCGACGATGGTGCGCCAGCCATGCGGATCCGCAGCGACACCAGACTGGACATCAACGAGCGCCTGGCGGAGCTTGAGCGTGTTTGGGCCGGGTTGCCCGTCTCGTACCTGGGTCGTAACCCCGTCGGAGATAAGTGATCCGACCGGAGCGATTACGGCAGCGGTGCCGGAAAGGAACATCTCGGTGTCAGCGGTGCGTTCCATGATCTCGCTTGCAGGCACGGAACGTTCTTCGATCGTGTAGCCGAGGTCAGCGGCCATGGTGATGATCGACGCGCGGGTTACGCCGTGCAGGAAGGAATCGTCGAGGTTTCGGGTGATCAGTCGGTTGTCGTCGACCATAAAGAAGTTGGCGGCTCCGGTCTCGGTCGTGTCGCCGCCAGTTGCGAACAACACCTGGTCAACGCCGTGGTTGGCCTTGGCCTCGAGAGTTGGTCCGAGTGCCATCACGTAGTTCGCGCCGCTCTTGATCGAGCCGAATTGGGGAGTAGTTCGAGGCGTTTCGGTCTCAACCAACAGGCTCAGAGGGCGAATGCCGCCAGCGAAATAGTCGCCGACCGGGCTGGTGAGGACGTAGAGCAGGCTGGTTTGGCTGGGCGCAGCAGCTGCGCCGATGTTCTGGTCGGCACCAAGAATCGTGGGGCGCAGGTAGAGCGAACCCGGCTGCGGCGGCGTGTGCTGCACGTTTGCAACGGCAGCGTCCATGAACATGGTGCGCAACAGATCGGCATCTGGAACGGGCAAACGTAGGAGCCCAATCGAGTTGCGGAACCGAGCAATATGGTCATCGAGACGGAAGATCGCCACTGAACCATCGGCCTGCTTGTGTGCCTTTAGCCCTTCGAAACAGGTGCTGCCGTAGTGCAGCGCATGCATTCCTGGATGAAGGGAGAGGTCGTCGAGCGGCTGTGCGGCCCCGCTGTAGGTGTATCCGGTTGGGCCGCCGTGGGCGACCGTGATTTGGTCGCCGAAAAGGGTGCCGAACGGTTCGCTGAAGGGATCTGCAGTAGCCATCCGACCTATCGTAGGCGCTACATGGCATGACACTTGTGTTGGATTGAATGACTCAACTTCTGCACTGGATGTGACTGTGCGCGGTAATTTCCTGGGCGCTGAACCCGCAGGTGCAGATGGTGGTCGAAGGTCATACTGATTCGGTAGGCCCCGAGGCAAACAATCTTGCCTTGTCCTGGCTGCGGGCCGAGGCAGTGGTGGACTATCTGGTGAGCCGAGGTGTTGATGTCGAACTTCTCGATCTGTTGGCTGGCGACTAATCACCAGCTCAGGAAAACGAAAGAAGTCCGTTGCCGGAGCAACGGACTTCTGACTGGGTCGGGCTGGTGAGATTCGAACTCACGACCCCCTGCTCCCAAAGCAGGTGCGCTAGCCAAGCTGCGCCACAGCCCGAGGATTTCTCACCGAGATGAGAAATCTTCGTCGCTTAGTATGCCCTATTCATCAGACAAATCAATGGTGATTTCAGTCATATGCGCGCGATCGGCCAAAATTGTCGTGATCCCATGAGTTGAGCCACCTAAGGAAACCGTGATGACTACACAACTTCGACGCTATGACATCGCAGACAAGGCCGGACTTGACCGCCTCGTTGCCTGGTTTCCCAAGCTCATTCCGGTCAGGGAGAAGTACGGGTTTTCGGTCGATTGGGCCTTCGCCGATTACGAACACCTGCAATTCATATGGTCGGTGAGCCACGACGGTGACTTCGACGCAGCGATGGTGGAATACGACCCATCGCCCGAACGTGCCGAAGCCTTTGCCGGATTTGATAACCCCATTACCGGCATGAAGGTCGGTTTCGTTGACAGGGTGGTCTAGGTCGGAGTGGGCAACCGAGGCGCTGGGTCACAGCTGACTTCGGTGGAGCCGGTGACCGAAGCCGAGGTGCCAGCGTTTCGTTCAGTCTGTGTGCCGAGGCTTGGGCACTCTTCTCGGTCGGGCGACGGGGGATGGCAATTGCCCTTGTCGCTCTCGGATTGTTAACTAGTGGGGTGTCTGAACTGTTGCTCCGTAATGTTCGCCCCTGGCCGTCAACGCACGAAAGCGAACCTGTCGACATTCTGATTGCCGACGGGGTCATCCGTGGGGTTGGCTCTGGTCTCGCGGCACCCGGTGCGGTGGAAGATGCCAATGGAGCGATGGTCCTCCCAGCATTCACGGACTTTCATACCCATCTTGATATGACCAGGCTGGGTCTGCCGTTCCGGCCACACACCGGTGGACCCACGCTGGCCGACCGCATCCAGAACGACCTGGACAATTGGCGTTCAGGCGAGCGGTCCGTCGCCGACGGTGCCATCTACACGTTGGGGAGGATGATCTCATTCGGAGCGACACGAGTGCGTAGCCACGCTCAGATCGACCCCGATAGCGGCTTGGAACGACTCGCCGGGGTCGTTGCGGCTCGTGACGCTCACCAGCAGCGCTGCAAGGTGCAGATCGTTGCGTTTCCTCAGACAGGGATCCTGAAGTCGCCAGGAACCGAACAGATGCTCGACGAAGCGTTACGTTCTGGTGCCGATCTGATCGGCGGGCTCGACCCTCAAGGCTTCGACGAAGATGCTGAGGCCCATCTCGACATCATCTTCGGGCTTGCCCAGACACACGGCGTCGGGGTTGACATCCATCTGCATGACAGGGGAGAGGTTGGCGCTCAGCAAATCGAGATGATCTGCGCCCGGGCAAGCGAGCTAGCGAACGACGTCACGATCAGTCACTGTTTCGCGCTCAGCAGCGTCGACGAACGCCGAGCGAATTCGCTGGTCGATGCCATAGCAGCGGCAGGTGTGAGCGTGGCCACGGTAGCGCCTGGCACCTTTGCGCCAATGCCCCTTGAGCAACTGCGAGAGCGTGGTATCGGGTTTGGCCTTGGCCAAGATGGCATGCGTGACTACTGGTCGCCTTACGGGACCGGGGACATGTTGGATCGGACCTGGCAGCTGGCGTTCACGAACGGTTTTCGCCGCGACGACCTGATCGAGGCATGTGTGGACACTGCAACCGCCGGCGGTGCAGCGCTTATGGGCATCAACAACATCGGACTTGAGGTTGGCGACGTCGCTGACCTGGTCGTGCTGCCGGGCGATACGGTCACCAGTGCGGTCATGGATCGCCCACAACGCCAGCTCGTGATCCAAGACGGAGCTGTCGTCGCCCGCAACGGCCAGCTCGTCTAACGCCCGCTGACAGCCGAAACGTACAATTGGCCGATGTCTATTCCGCTTGAGCCATACAACCTGTACACGAGCGATCCGGTGCTGCGCCGCTCGGTCGAGCGCGAAGGCGGAGGTCACGCCAACTCGATTCTTGACGGCTTCGGTGAACGGGTTGGATCTATCGAGGTGTCGGAGTGGGGCTTCCAGGCGAATCGGCACAGCCCTGAGTTGGTCACCCACGACCGTTTCGGCGAACGCGTCGACGAGGTTCGATACCACCCGTCGTATCACCGGCTCATGGATCTGTCTGTTGGTGCCGGGCTCCATGCATCCCACTACGACGGGCTACCCGGCGATGGCTCCTACGTGGCCCGCACCGCGCAGATGCACATGATCAGTCAGATCGAGGTCGGTCATGGCTGTCCTGTCTCGATGACTGGGGCAGTGCTGCCGGCGTTGCGCGAGCAGTCGGATCTTGCCGCTGTGTGGGAGCCCCGGGTTCGAACCCGTTCCTATGACCCACGCCTCGTCGACCCAGCCGCCAAGTCAGGCAACCTGCTTGGTATGGGCCTGACCGAGAAGCAGGGCGGCAGCGATGTACGCGCGAATACCTCAGAAGCTGTTGCGGTCAACCGCGGCGGGCCTGGCGGCGAATATCGTCTCACCGGCCACAAATGGTTCACATCCGCGCCGATGTGTGACGCCTTCCTGATGCTCGCCCAAGCGCGCGGAGGCATTTCGTGTTTTCTGGTGCCCCGCATCCTTCCCGACGGGGCACGTAACTCGCTGCACCTCATGCGCCTGAAGGACAAACTCGGCAACCGTTCGAACGCATCAAGTGAGCTTGAATACGCCGACGCTGCGGGGTGGCTTGTTGGCGAAGAAGGCCGAGGTATCAACGTCATCATCAAGATGGTTACTGCCACCCGGGTCGATGTAACAAACTGGTCGGCGTCGCTGATGCGCCAGGGCGTGAGTCAAGCCGCCTGGCACGTTTCACAGCGCGAAGCCTTCGGCGATCTGCTGATCGACAAGCCGCTCATGCAAAATGTGCTCGCTGACCTTGAGCTCGAAACCGAGGTCGGCACGATGATGGTCATGCGGCTCGCTGGAGCGTACGAACGAGCCCCCGTCAACGAACACGATGCCGTGTTCCTTCGCCTAAGTTCGGCGGTTGCCAAATACTGGCTTAGCAAGCGCTCCACGCCGGTGGTTCGCGAAGCACTCGAGTGTGTCGGCGGCAATGGTTACGTCGAGGAGTCGATCATGCCCCGGTTGTACCGAGAGGCACCGCTGAATGCGATTTGGGAAGGCGCAGGCAATGTCATTGCGCTGGATGTGCTTCGAGCGCTGCAACGAGCTCCTGAGAGCGGCCAAGCGTTCCTCGACGAACTCGAGCTTGCCCGAGGTGCCGATCGTGTTTATGACGCAGAACTCGACCAGCTCCGCCAACTGGTCACGAGTCCCAACCTGGCAGAACGAGACGCACGTCGACTGGTCGAACGCCTGGCCGTGTGTTGGGGAGCCTCGTTGTGCCTGCGTCATGAACCGAGCATCGCTGACGCCTACGTGCGTTCTCGTCTCGACGGTGATTGGGGGACCGAGTTCGGCACCCTGGGCTCGCACGTCGATGTCGATCTGATCGCTCGGCGGGCTATTCCTAACCCAAAGTGACTCATCCACTCCGAGGCAGTCACTAGATCATTTGTAGCGCTGTCATCGCCCGTTCGATTGACCTTGACCATCTCGACGTCGGTCGTATTCCAGAGTGGGTTTTGTGGTGGCCCTCCCTGCTGCTAACTTGCATATTGCAACTCAACTTGAAACGATCGATCGATAACCCACGATGGACAACCTGGACCAACCGCCATCTGTTTCGGGGCACTGCGCTCCGCGCCCGATCTTTGACCAAGGGGTCATTTCGTGACGACGTTGCCGGGAGCTGACGGGATGGCGACCCGCACGCAAGACAAGAATGCCTCGCTGACTCTTGGTATTGCTGGCCTCGCTGCCATGGCGACGTACCTTGACACGACCATCTTGTTCGTTGCATTTCCGGGCATCACTGCCAGCTTCGATACTTCGTCGACCTCAACGTTGTCGTGGGTGCTCAATGCATACACCATCGTGTTTGCTGCGCTACTCGTACCTGCTGGCAAGCTCGCAGACCGGTTCGGTCATCGCCGTGCCTTCCTCGTTGGATCAGCAACGTTCTCGATGGCATCGTTAGCCTGTGGCATCGCCCCGTCAGCCGAGTTATTGATCGGCGCTCGGGTCGTCCAAGGCGCTGGAGCGGCGATCTTGGTCCCAGCGTCTCTTGCTCTGGTGATGGCCGCGTTCCCGAAGGACAAGCTCCCCCAGGTGATCGCCATCTGGGGGGCGATCGGTGCGTTGTCGGCGGCACTTGGCCCCTCGCTCGGCGCTCTCATTATCGAGGCCTTCGGATGGCGCTGGGCGTTCTTCATCAACCTGCCCGTTGGTGTTGCCACCATCGTCGCCGGTACCCGGTACCTCCAAGAGTCTCGTGACCCGCTCGTTCGGATTCCATCATTGGCGGGCGTCGCTCTGCTGACGGGGGCATCGAGCGCCATCCTGTATGGGCTTGTCGAGTCAGACAACGTCGGGTGGGCGAGTTGGCAGACGATCGGCTTTGGTGTCGGCGGCACGGTTCTCCTCGCTGTGTTCGTCATCCACCAACGTAGAACCGAAGCACCGACGCTCGACCCAGAACTGTTTGCACTCAGAAACTTTCGCTGGGGAAATCTTGCGATGCTCAGCTTCAACATGTCGTTCACCGCGATGTTCTTCGGGCTCATCTTGTTTCTGGTCAACGTGTGGGAGTGGTCGATCCTCAAGGCCGGGCTCGGTGTAGCGCCCGGCCCTGCTCTAGCTGCTGTCTTCGCTGCGAGGTTCGGCAAACTTGCAGGTGAAATCGGGCAACGGCCGCTGGTGATCCTGGGAGGACTCGTTGCCGCTGCGAGTGGGTTCTACCGCTTACTCCTTCTCGACGAAGGCGTCGACTATCTCGTCGATTTCGGGGTTCCGCTGTTTCTGTCGGCGATCGCTATTGGATTGGTCTTCCCCCAGGTGACCAGTGTGGCTGTGCAGGCAGTGCCGGGGAACCGCGTCGGTGTCGGCGGAGCGACTACCCAAGCAGTGCGGCAGTTCGGCGGATCGCTTGGTGTTGCTCTGACGATCACGTTGCTGGGCTCGGCCACCGACAAGCTCGATCTCGTCGCCGGGTTCAACCGCATCTGGTGGCTTGTCATCGTAGGTGGAGTCGCAACAACACTGTTCGCACTCCCATTGCGCACGGGCAGGGCCGCGATATGACACCCATCGAGAACGAAATCGTCTGGCGTTCAGAGTGTCCGATCAGTAGTGCACTCGACGTGCTTGGTGACAAATGGTCACTCTTGGTCATTCGTGACCTTGTCGTGCATGGCACCCGCACCTATTCGGACTTCCGTGACGCTCCCGAAGGTATTGCTACCAATATTCTTGCGACTCGACTCAACCTGCTCTCGAGCCTCGACCTCATCGAACGAGTCGATCCTGAACGTTCGGCGCGGGGTAACGCGTACCGGCTCACCGAACGAGGTGCAGCATTACGACCCATCCTCGTCGAGTTCTTGAAATGGGCACAATGCCATCTCGTAGACATGCACCCCAGCATCCACGGCGACGCCCGCATCCGCTAGCTGGTGTGCGATTAAAGAAGCAGTCCTGGGAAATCTGCGCTGACGCAGCGGGGATTGTGGCACCAGACGATGGTTGGCAGTTGCCACGTGCGACTTTGCACAAAACGGAACAATCCTGGGTGGCGAACCACCCAGGATTGTTTTCCAGTACCCCGTACGGGATTTGAACCCGTGCTACCACCTTGAGAGGGTGGCGTCCTAGGCCGCTAGACGAACGGGGCCGGACTCTGTATCTCACGGTGGGTCTCATTTCCACTGTGATTTGTCACCGAAGTGACCGCCACCGAAAGGCGGCGAAACGTCTTGAAACGAGGTTCAAGACACTTGCTCGGGCGGGAGGACTTGAACCCCCAACGACTGGACCAGAACCAGCTGTGTTACCAATTACACCACGCCCGATTGCGACGACTCATCGTAGCGCCCGATATGGAATCGGCCACGCAGATTTCGTCGTTATTCGAAAGGCGACTACTCGAGTGCGCCGTCGACCTTGTCCATTGCGTCGTCTTCGCTCACATCGAGAGCGAAGCTCAGCTCACTGACCAGCACAGAACGAGCCTTTTGGTACAGGGTCTTTTCGCCAGCGGAGAGGCCCTTGTCGCGATCACGTAGTGCGAGGTTTCGAACTACTTCGGCAACCTGGTAGACGTCACCTGACTTGAGCTTTTCCTGGTGGTTCTTGAACCGGCGGCTCCAGTTCGACGGTTCGCGTACGTCGCGCTTCTTGAGTACGTCGAACAAGTCGTCGACGTCGTCGCCACTAATTGGCCACCGCATGCCAACGTCGTCGACGCTGTCGACAGGAACACGGAGAACCATTTCGCCATGAGCCATGCGCAGAACGAGGTACTCGCGCTCTTCATGGCCGAACGCGGTGATCGTCTCTTTTTTCTCGACCACGGCTGCACCGTGATGAGGGTAAACAACGCGGTCTCCGGCCTTGAACGACATAGTGCTCCATAACGATGGCAAAGCGAACACACAACAATGCCCGAACCCGAGAGCGATTACACCCTCACGTGACAGATTTTCGTGGTTCCAGGCAACTAGTTTCTCTAGGTGCCATCACCCCAGCTTCTTCGCCGTGTTGCTGCAGTGGTTGGTGTGCTTGTGATCGTGATCGTAGCGAGCTTGTTCTTCCTTCGAAGCCGGTCGGTTACAACGGCCGCACCGTTGCAGCGCCTCACCTTTGACTTGGTAAGCCCACAGTCGGTTCAGATGCGCGAACCCC
>DNHM01000195.1:0-1722 GCA_003485885.1 Acidimicrobiaceae bacterium | reverse complement strand
GGCCACGGAACCTGGGTCGATGGCTTCGACTATTCGCCGCCGTATGCCGCCAATGGCATCCCACCGCTCTCGCCGAGCGACGTCGACGATATGGCCGCTGCAGGCGTACAGACGTTGTACATCCAATCGGGCCGACTCGACGATCGCTCGCCAGAACTGTTGGAAGATCGATGGTTGCTCACCGAGTTCTTGATGCGGGCAGACCAACATGACATCGATGTGGTCGCGTGGTATCTACCGAAATGGGACCTCGACACCGTCGACCTTGACCATCTGATGGCCGCCCACACCTTCGAGGCTTTGGGGTACCGATTCGATGGGGTGGCCGTAGACATCGAGTGGAACCAAGATGGGCTCGATGTCGCTGAGCGCAACGACAGGTTCGTGCGCCTCTCCCGGCTGTTGAGTATTCAGACCGGAGCTGATCCTCTTGGGGCCATCGTGCTGCCACCGGTACAGACCGAGGTCATCAACCCGGCGTTCTGGCCAGACTTCCCATGGTCAGATATCGACAATCTGTACGACGTCTGGTTGCCGATGAGTTATTGGTCATTTCGAAGTGATCCCTACGGAGATGGCTATTCCTACAACGCCGAGAGTGTGCGCAGGCTCCGCGAGAACCTGGGTGACCCCGACGCTCTGGTGCATCCGATTGGGGGCATTGGTGCTCAGCTGAATGCACCTCCTTCGGGAACGGAGCCCTATATCGCTCGGGTCGACCAGCTCGACGGGTTCGCACAATCACTTATCGACACCGGCTCCATCGGTGGGTCGATCTATGACTGGCTCACGCTTGATGTCGACGGCCGAGCGAAGATGGCTGAGCTGTTCGACACTGGAATCGCCGCCAGTCTTGGCGCAGCGGGCAACAGCTGAACGTCTGATCCTTCACCCCGAGAACGCGAGCCAGGCCGCCCGTAGTGCGATCTCGATGTGTTCGGCGACGGTTGGTGGTGCCAGGAATGCAACGTCGCCTCGCAAACTCGCGAGGTCAGGGAATGAACCCATACACCAGCGGGCGAACATGGCATCATCCATCCATCGCGCGCGTTCTGGCGAGACGCCGACAGGAGACCGCGAACCTTGGGCAGCGGCCGAACGTAACGCGGCCCACGATTCTGTGGTCGACCCGAGTGTGCGACCAAGGTCAACAGGATCGTCTGATCGCCATCGCCCGGGGACCGGACACAACCGAATGGCGGTGTCCCAGGCAACCGGCGCAGTGGACGGAGCGTTCAAGATGGCAACCATCAACCGGTCCAGCCACAAGGCAATTGGAAATTCAAGTGCGGGGATTTGGCACGGGGCGGTAGGTCGGCCGACCGATCGCAGACAGGCATCGATCAACCAGCCCTGTGGCTCTTTCGTGTCGATGACCTGCTCGCTGGTGGCGAGGAGCGAGATAACAGGTCCGGATCTGGGCACGCCGATTGCCAATGCAGCGTCACGACGGGTGCGGGCAGGTGGTGTGGCGACAATCGACGAGGCCAGTACCCCGACAGCGGAGTAGCGGGATGGCAGCACCAGTTCAAGCACGGCATCTTCGGGCCGGTCAACGCCGTGTCGTACTACGTCGGTGTCGTTGCCCCGGAAACCCACCACAGTGAGTGCGGGGCGAAAGGCTTCGGAGCGGACGTGTCGTTGCAGCCTGAGGTGCAGGCGCTCACGAAGATCTGGGCGTCGAGCGGAAACCGGAACAGTGGCTGGTGGAACGTCCGGAAA
>DNHM01000011.1 GCA_003485885.1 Acidimicrobiaceae bacterium | reverse complement strand
GATTCGCTGACCTTCTTTGCCACCGGCCGGTCCAACGGCGCCGCCGCGCTCACAGCCACGGCACCTGTTCAAGCGTTGCCTGCTGTGACAACCCCATCAACTCATGGGGCACCAGCACTCGCAGCTCCCGTAGCAACACCGACGCCAGCAGCGCCCGTCACAGCTCCTGCGACCGCAACACCAGCTGAGGTCGGGGAAGTTCCGGGTGAGCCGCTCCGCGGAGCTTCTGCCCGCATTGTCGAGAACATGGAAGCCAGCCTCAGCGTTCCGACCGCAACCAGCTTTCGTGACATTCCGGCCAAGATGCTCGAGGCCAACCGCCGGATCATCAACGGCCACATGAAACGCAGCCGCATGGGCAAAGCCAGCTTCACCCACCTGATCGCATGGGCCCTTGTCCGAGCCATCGCCGATCATGTCCCAACCATGAACTCGACCTATCTCGAGGGGCCCGACGGCAAACCTCGTATTCAGCGCCACGACCAGATCGGTCTCGGTGTGGCCATCGACGTGACAAAGAACGATGGCAGCCGCACGCTGCTTGTCCCGACACTACGCGACGCCGCCGGGACCGACTTCATGGGGTTCGTGGCCAAATACGACGACCTGGTCGCCCGTGCCCGAGTCAACAAGCTCACACTCGACGACTTCGGTGGCACCACCGTGTCGCTCACAAACCCTGGCGGCATCGGCACGGTCCAGTCCGTACCCCGGCTGATGCCAACACAAGGCGTCATCGTCGGCGTTGGCTCAATCGCCCTGCCAGCGGCGTGGCAAGCTGCCGACTCTCGCACCGTGGCCGACCTGGGCATCTCCAAAGTCGTCACCGTGACCAGCACCTACGACCATCGCATCATCCAGGGCGCCGAGTCAGGCGAATTCCTGCGGGCCATTCACAGCCTGTTGATCGGAGAACACGACTTCTACAACCAGATCTTCGAGTCCGTCGGCGTTCCGTACCAGGCCATCAACTTCAACCCAGATCGCACCACGAGTAGCAGCGACGAGGCGATGACCAAACAAATCGCCGTCAACCAGTGCGTCAACATGCACCGAGTTCGTGGCCACCTGATCGCCAACCTCGATCCGCTGGGTTTGCGCGAGTCCTATGCCGACGTCGACATCGATCCCGAGACCTACGGACTCACGGTGTGGGACCTCGACCGCGAGTTCCTCCACACCGATTACGCCTATGCCGGCAAGGCCGCTCCTCGCAAGATGGTCTTGCGCAACATCCTGGGCGAGATGCGCGATGCCTACTGCCGCACCGCAGGCATCGACTACATGCATATCCAGAACGCCGAAGAGAAACGCTGGATACAACGATCCGTCGAAGGCGTCAACCGCACCCCTGAAGACGACGAAAAACGTCATATTCTCACCCGGCTTAATGCTGCTGAAGCGCTCGAGAGTTTCCTCGATCGCAAGTACCCCGGCACCAAGAGGTTCGGTCTTGAAGGTGGCGAGAGCGCCATCCCAATTCTCGACGCGATCGTCGGCGACGCCGCCGATGCCGGCCTCGGCGAAGTAATTGTCGGCATGGCCCACCGCGGCCGACTGAACGTATTGGTCAACATCGTGGGCAAGACCTACGAGCGACTGTTTCGCGAATTCGAAGTCGGTGTCGAAGAAGGTGCCGTCCAAGGCAGCGGCGACGTCAAGTACCACCTGGGCATGGAAGACGTCTTCACGTCTCGCCACGGCAACGATATTCCGATCCGACTGGCAGCGAACCCATCACACCTCGAAGCGGTGAACCCGGTTGTCGAGGGGCTCGCCCGGGCCAATTCTGATCTGTATCCGGTTAGTGAGGACACCCCCGAGTATCCCATCCTGCCGCTGTTAATTCACGGCGACGCGGCCTTCGCTGGTCAGGGTGTGGTCAGCGAGACACTCAGCATGTCGCAAATTGATGGCTTCGGTGTTGGCGGCACCGTCCACCTCGTCATCAACAACCAGGTTGGTTTCACCACCACTGCTGAGTCACAACGGTCGTCGACCTATCCAACCGACGTTGCCCGCATGATCCAGGCACCGATCTTCCATGTGAACGGCGACGACCCTGAAGCCTGTGTGTGGGCCGCCCACCTCGCCTTCGAGTATCGCCAGCGTTTCAACAAGGACGTTGTCATCGACATGTGGTGTTACCGCCGTCGCGGTCACAACGAGGGCGATGACCCCAGCTACACCCAACCACTGATGTACCGCGTGATCGACGAACTGCCTTCAGTGCGTCATAAGTACCTGGAGCTGCTGGTTGATCGTGGCGATGTCGACGCGGAAGAAGAAGTGGCCGCACGGTTGGACTTCGACAATCGGTTGCAAGCCGCCCTCGATGCGACCCGCGATGCTGCTCCTCCCAAGGACCTCAGGGCCGCTGCTCCAGCGCCGGCGATCGGCGTGCTTCCCCATGTCGACACCGCTATCAGCCAGCACAGCGTCGACAAGATCTACACAGCGCTCCAGCAGATGCCCGAAGGTTTCACTCTCCATCCCAAACTGGCTCGCCAGTTTGAGCGACGCGACAAGTTGTTTGCATCGGGCATGGTCGACTGGGCGATTGCCGAAGCCATGGCCATGGGCTCAATACTGGCCGAGGGGACCGAGGTTCGGCTGACCGGTCAGGACAGCCGCCGGGGCACCTTCTCGCACCGCCATTCCACGTTGGTCGACTACAACACCGGCGCTGAACACCGTCCACTCGACGACGTTCGTATGGTCAACGCCCGGTTCTCGGTCTACGACTCGATGCTCAGTGAATACGCAGCACTCGGGTTCGAATACGGGTACTCCGTCGCCCACCCCGACGCACTCGTCATATGGGAAGCCCAGTTCGGCGACTTCGTGAATGGCGCCCAGATCGTTATCGACCAATTCATCGTGAGTGGCGAAGACAAGTGGAAACAACACAGTGGCCTGGTCATGCTCTTGCCTCACGGTTTCGAAGGCCAGGGCCCTGAGCACTCTTCAGCTCGTATGGAGCGGGTGTTGCTCGCCTGCGCCGAAGACAATGTGCAGGTAGCCAACGCCAGCACCGCTGCGCAATATTTCCATTTGTTGCGTCGCCAGATGCATCGCACCGTGCGCAAACCGCTCTTCATCTTTACGCCAAAGTCGCTGCTGCGAGCCAAGCCTGCGCACTCGCGCATAGACGAACTCACCACCGGCACGTTCGAAGAGCTACTCGATGACCCCTTTGTCGACGAAACATCCGCCAAGGCCGTCACCAAGGTGGTCTTGTGCTCAGGCAAGATCAGCCACGACATGATCGAGCTCCGCGACGAGGCCCAGGCACCCATCGCCGTCATACGCGCCGAGCAGCTCTATCCATGGCCATCCGACGCACTGTCTGAACTCCTACGCCGGTACCCAAATGCCTACGACATCATCTGGCTGCAGGAAGAACCCGAGAATATGGGCGCATGGAACTTTGTGAAGGGACGCCTGTATGAACGTCACGGCGATGACTACCGCATAACTCGTATGAGCCGCCCTGAATCCGGTTCGCCGGCCACGGGCAGCAACATGATCCATCAACAAGAACAAGCCGAGCTGCTCCAGCGGGTTATTGACTTCTCGTAGTCCGGCTTTCAGCTCGTCCC
>DNHM01000279.1:5307-6006 GCA_003485885.1 Acidimicrobiaceae bacterium | reverse complement strand
AACGCGTGCAGGTAACCAACGATGCCTGGCATCAGGGTTGCGTTCACCACCGCGGTAGAAGTGCGTTCGTATTCACCCATGAGTGGAGATACCTGGGCGGACTCGGAGATCCATTCGCCGTCCCAGGTGGCCTCGATTGCTTCGGCCACGGCATGTTCATGGCCACCGTTCGCATAGCTGTTCATGAACGCTACGGCGATGGCCTCGACGCCCTCGGTGCGGAATGTCTCGAGGATGGCTGGCAATTGGTCCAGATCGAGTGGCGCGTGCTCGGAGCCGTCGGCGTCGATACGGCCTGCCATAGGCAGGCGGAGGTAGCGGGGCACAAGAACTGGTGCATATGGTTCGCGATGGTTCCACTGATCGCTCCGCAGGCCGCGACGGATTTCGATGACATCGCGAAATCCCTCGGTTGTAATGAGGCCAACGGTTGCACCCTTGCCTTCGAGCATGGTGTTGGTCGCAACCGTTGAGCCATGAACGAAGAGCGAGCAACCTGCCAAGACATCGACGGTCGGCATGCCCAGGTCAACGGCGATCCGTTCCACCGCTGCCATCACGCCTTGACTCGGGTCGGCAGGTACTGATGGCACCTTCGCGACATGGGTCGTGCCAGCGACATCAACCAACACCAGATCGGTGAACGTGCCACCAACATCGACACCGATTCGCCATGGTGTTTGGAGAGGGGGTGTTTGG
>DNHM01000279.1:0-5299 GCA_003485885.1 Acidimicrobiaceae bacterium | reverse complement strand
GATGTTTGGTCAGATGCCATGTCGCATTTCCTTTCTGCAAGACTGCAGTGATGGCCAACGAACTAAACCGTTCAGCCGAACTCTTCGCTCGAGCGCAGCACTCGATCCCGGGCGGCGCTTCTCGTTCGACCGTACTTGTCGAGCCGCACCCGGTGTATGTCGCCGAAGGAGAAGGCGCATGGATCACCGATGTCGACGGCAATCGTTACCTCGATGCGAATAACAACTTCACGTCCATCATCATGGGACATGCCGACCCTGTGATCGACCAGGCCGTGCGTGCTCAACTCGGCCGGGGGACGGCCTACTCGTTGGCTACGGCGGTCGAGATTGACCTCGCTGAGTTGTTGTGTGATCGACTTGTTTCGGTCGACCAGATCCGGTTCTGCAACTCGGGAACCGAAGCGGTTATGGGTGCGATCAAGGCGGCACGTGCATTCACCGGTCGTCCCCTGATCGTGAAAGTCGAAGGCAGCTACCACGGCACCTATGACCATGCCGAGGCCAGTCTGGACCCTGATCCTGGCGAGTGGGGATCGGCCTCTGCGCCAGCGACCGTGGCCTACGCAGCGGGCACACCGGCTTCGCTGGCTGACGAAGTTGCGGTTATCCCGTTCAACGATGCAGAAGCAGCTCGACGAGTCATCTTGGCAGCGGGGGAGCGATGCGCTGGTGTGTTGTTTGACCCGATGCCGAGTCGAGTGGGCATGCCCGCCATCGAACCGGGCTTTATCGAGGCCATGCAGGAAGCAGCCCGGGCCGTTGGGGCACTCGTGATTCTGGACGAGGTGATCTCATTCCGACTGGGTTATGGCGGTGGCCAACAGGTGTTTGGCATCGAACCTGACATCACCGCGTTAGCCAAAATCATCGGCGGCGGTTTTCCGGTTGGAGCTGTCGCAGGCCGAGCCGATGTGATGGCCGTGTTCCGATCCCACGGCGGAACCCGAGCATTGGTCCCATCGGGGGGCACCTTCACCGCGAATCCGGTCACGATGGCGGCTGGCCTGGCATGTATGGAGCAACTCGACAGCTCGGCGTTCGATTACCTGGACGTAATCGGCGAACGGTGTCGCAGCGGCCTCCGTGATGGATTTGCCGACGCAGGAATGGAATGGCAGGTAACCGGTGCAGGTTCGTTGTTTCGTATCCACCCCAATCAGCGGGAGATTCGGTCCTATCGAGACACCCGACACAGCAGCGACGAGGCTGCCACGATGGCTGATCTGCAACGTGAACTGCTCGGACGTCAGGTGTATCTGAGTAGTTATGGCATGGGATGTTGGAGCATGGCTACGACCACCGACGACATCGACCATTTCGTATCATCAGTGATTGAGGCGGCAACCCGTTAGACGCAGGTGCCATGGACAGCGGCAGGCGTAGAAGTCCTCACCAGGCTCGCGGCTAACGTCGAAGACATGTCCCAACCTGCGCTCGTTCACTTCGCCACCATGACCATCAAGCTTGGCGAGTCGTTCGTCATCAAGGGCGGTCCAGTCGGAACTCGAATCGTCGCCGAGGTCGCCACCATCGAGATGACCGGCGAAAGCCTCACTGCGTCGATGGTCGGTAAATCGGCCGCCGACTGGCTCACGGTGGGGCCCGACGGCAGCTACGGCACGTTGGACGTTCGAGCCACGCTGAAGACCGACGACGATGAACTGATCTATGTCGAGTACTCGGGCCGTATCGATCTCACGAACGGCAGTGTTGTGTCGGCGCCGTTGTTCCAGACCGGAGCCGAGAAGTACGACTGGCTGAATCGAATGCAGGCGATCGGTATCGGCCAGAACAGCCCGGAGCAGCTGGTGTACGAGATGTATTCGGTCGCCTCAGGCGCCGACGCGTAACCACGACCATGGCAACGCTCAATCAGAATAACGTCGATCAACTTTTACAGCGGGTTCACCGCGAGGTCGACGAAGGGCTGCTGCCTTCGTGCCAGGTTGCGTTGGGTTTCGAAGGCGAGATCGTGGCCGAGGCGGTAGTCGGTGATGCGACGCTGGCCAGCCGTTACGTGATTTTTTCGGCGACCAAGCCGTTCGTTACGTCCACGGTGTGGACCCTGATCGTCGACGGTCTGATCGATATTACCGAGCCGGTGATTACGTATTTCCCCGAGTTTGGTGCCGAGGGGAAACAATCGATCACGGTCGAGCAGGTGATGCTGCACACCTCGGGTTTCCCTCACGCTCCCATGGGTCCAGCGACCTGGACCGATCGCGATGCTCGCAAGACGAAGATGGCTTCGTGGCGCCTCAACTGGGAGCCCGGCACCCGGTTTGAGTACCACCCCAGCTCGGCGCACTGGGTCTTGGCCGAGATCATCGAAGCGGTGACAGGCAATGACTTTCGCGACGAGGTCGAACGCCGGGTGACTCAACCCGCTGGCCTGCCCCGGATCGTCGGTATCCCGCAGTCCGAACAGGAAGGCATCGAAGACCTGGTGCTGGTCGGCGAACCAGCTACACCCGACGAGCTCGAAGCGACCTTCGGCGTGCGCGAACTGCCCGCGAGCGAAGTCAACGACGACGCGATCCTGCGTTTCAACGACGCGGACGTGCGCGAAGTGGGCATGCCGGGTGGCGGTGGCGTCAGCCGAGCTAGCGATCTGGCCATGTTCTATCAGGAGTTACTCCACAACACTGCTGGTATCTGGCCGAGCGTCGACCTGGCCGACTGGACTGGTCGGGTGCGCAACTCCCTACCCGATCCGATGGGTGTGCCCGCCAACCGTTCACTGGGTCTTGTCTTGGCCGGCGACGACGGTAAATCGAACATCCGAGGTTTGGGCCGCACCGTCTCCCCAGCCGCATTTGGCCACAACGGCGCTGGTGGCCAGTTGGCATGGGTGGATCCAGCCACCGGGCTCTCACTGGGATATGTGGCCAATGGCTATGACCGACATGAGATTCGACAGCCGCGACGAGGTTCGTCGATAGGTACCTTGGCTGCACAGTGTGCGAGCTAGTCACACTCCTAACAGGAATGTTCGACTAACTACATGAGCTCTGATTCATCCCGAAGACCCGACTTGAGCGCTGCGTTGTCGTCGCTACAGGTGCCCGAGTACCGCATGTTGTGGTGGGCGGGCGTGTTCTCGTTTATGTCGGTGCAGGGTCAGTTCGTGCTGCGTGGGTTGCTGGCGTGGGATCTGACCGAGAGCGAAGGTGCTCTTGGGTTGGTGTACCTGGTGTTTGGCCTGACCATGCTGGTCACCACACCGTTCGGTGGTGTGGTCGCTGACCGGTTTGCAAAACGCAGCGTGCTTCTGTGGAGCCAAGGTCTGATTTTTGCCGCAGCGGCCATGATGTCGTTGGTCGTACTGACCGATGTCGTGACCTTCTGGATGCTGCTTATGGCGTCTATGGCTCAGGGCCTCGCGTTCGCTTTCTACGGCCCAGCCCGGGTTGCGATGGCCGCTGAACTGGTCGGCCGAGAACAACTTGGTAATGCCATCACGCTGTCGTTGCTGAGCATGAACGGAACCAGGGTGTTCGCCCCCGCATTAGCTGGTTTCCTGGCCGGTATTGCCTTTGTCGGCATTGGCGGCGCGTACGTCTTGTCGGCCGTCATGTCGTTCGTATCACTGGTGCAGATCTGGCGACTGCCACATCGACTGGCTGCCGATGCCACACCTCGCAATCCGTTCACCGAGATTCGTGCTGGCGTCGGTTACGTGAACTCAGATCGACGGTTACGCCGGATCGTGGTGTCGTCGTTCTTCGTCATCATGTTTGGTTTCAACTATGTGGCGTTCATCCCAGCACTGGTCGAAGGCATCTTCGACTTGGGTGATACGTATGTGGGCCTCGTCAGTTCGGCAAGTGCGATCGGAGCGGTCGCAGTGTCCCTACCGCTGGCTGCGAAGGCAGATGGCCCCGGTGGTCAGCGGATCATGGTGATTTCAGGTATTGGTTTTGGCGCTGGCGTTATCTTGCTCGGTCTGGCACCCACGATTTGGCTTTCATTCCTGGTTGTCATCGGTATCGGTGGCTGCACCACAGCGTTCCAGTCGTTGTCGAACACGCTGGCGTTGTCTACGTCGTCCGATGACATGCAGGGTCGAGTGCAGTCGCTCATGCAATTGTCGTTTGCTGGGTTCGGTATCGCCGCGGCACCTATCGGCGCACTTGCCGAGGCGATCGGGCTGCGACCCACACTGGTCATCATGGGCGTAATCACCGCTGGGACCACCGTAATCTTTCATCTGTTGGAACGGCGCGACGCAAGTACGGCCGACGAGATGCGGGCCGCTGGATCCTCAGCAGTAGCCTTACCGAAATGATCCCACTTTCGGTCCTTGATCTGGCGATGGTGCCAGACGGTGCTACGAGCACCGAGGCGTTTGCACAAACAACCGCTGTTGCCCAGGCTGCGGAAGCTCTGGGTTACACCCGTATATGGGTGGCCGAGCACCACAACATGGCCACGGTCGCGAGCACCACACCAGCGGTGCTGATGGCGCACCTAGCGGCTAACACCAACACGATCAAGGTTGGTTCTGGTGGCGTCATGTTGCCCAACCATGCCCCTTTGGCGATTGCCGAACAGTTCGCCATGCTCGAAGCCCTCTATCCAGGACGGGTCGACATGGGGGTCGGTCGAGCCCCGGGCACCGACGGCGGAACAGCGATGGCGTTACGCGGGGCTCGCAACGACCCCAATGCCGAGGACTTTCCCCGCAACCTCGTCGACGTCATGGGCCTACTAGGCGATGTCCGCAACGAACAAGGTTTGTGGACCCGCTTCAAAGCAACACCGGCCGCCAGCAGCAGCCCGTCGGTCATCCCGCTAGGTTCAAGCGGCTTCAGCGCACAATTGGCTGGTTTGTTGGGGCTCCCGTTTGGTTTCGCCCACCATTTCGACATGGGTGGCACGGTCGAGGCAGTTGAGATCTATCGTGATTCGTTCCGGCCGTCTCCGATTCTTGATGAGCCATACGCAATCGTCACCGCATCCACGATTGCAGCAGAAACCACCGAGCACGCGAACTGGCTAGCAGGTCCGGCACTGTTGCGTCGTTACGGGCTTCGTACCGGCCGCATAGGCCCCATGCTCTCACCAGAGGCTGCCATCGAACACCCAGACTTTGCAGCGGCCTCGGCTATGACCGTGTCCTCACTCGTCGGTGATACGGCAGTGGTAGTCGACGGAATGCACGCCCTCGTCGAGCGCACAGGCGCCGATGAACTCATGCTGTACACGTCGACCTACGCACTCGAAGACCGACTCACTAGCCTCGAGCTCATCGCCAACGCCTGGACCTGATCGACGTCTGGGGTCAGACCCCGCA
>DNHM01000425.1 GCA_003485885.1 Acidimicrobiaceae bacterium | reverse complement strand
GGAGCGACGGAGGAGCGGGCGGAGCCGAGGGACGAGGCGACCACATGGACGACATACCATGTCCGACGAATGTTGCGCAGCGACCATCGCCCGCCGGGACCGCAGACTCAGACGACGTCAACAGCGTTTCGGCGGGGGACGAGCCGAAAGGCGGACTTCCCCCAAGCGGAGCGAAGCACAACTGCGACCTGTGTGAGGCCGCTCGGTTTACGCATTGGTATTACGAGGATGACACCTGTTGGATTGCGGACTGCGAAGTCTGTTCGGTACCCATGGTGGTGTGGAAACCTCATGGCACCGAACCGACCGACGCCGAGGTCGAACACATGCTCAAACAGCTACAGGCGGCGGGTCAGACTCGCTTCGGCCGCGAGCCGTTCACACTCGACCGCGAAATGCGCACAATCCCTGATCACTGGCATGCCCATGCTCGCGACAGCGACTGGTTTCGCCTTCGTATGGCACGCCCGCTCAGCCGTTATACAAATGTTGGGGCCGAACGCGTCGAGCGTTAACCAGTGCGAAACAATGATCGTTGCCCGCAATAATCGTCGGTAACTGTGCCAAATTTGGTGCAGTTGTGGGTGCAAAATGGGGCGTCTGCGATGGTCTAAGCCCACTAACTACGGCCAGACCTAGCTCTGACGGCTAACCTTCGCCCAGTATGAGTGCGAGTAATCCACAAACTGTCCTCGAGGTCTCGGGCCTGAAGACACATTTCCACACCCAAGACGGCACAGTCCATGCCGTCAACGGCGTCAGCTTCGATCTTCACCAAGGTGAACTCCTTGCTGTCGTGGGCGAGAGCGGCTCGGGCAAGAGCGTGACAATGATGTCGCTGCTTCGCTTGATCCCGATGCCTCCGGGTGAGATCGTTGGTGGCACCGCTGAGTTCGCTGACGAGGATCTGCTGCAACTTCCTCCGGAGGAACTCCGCAAGGTTCGCGGCGGTCAGATCGGTTTTATCTTCCAGGACCCGATGACATCGCTCAACCCGGTGCTCACGATTGGTCGCCAGATCACTGAACCGCTGCTCCTTCACACCGACCTCGACAAGAACGGCGCCAAAGAACGAGCCACTGAGCTGCTCGACATGGTCGGCATCCCTGATGCAAAAGCACGACTCAAGGCCTATCCCCATGAACTCTCTGGTGGCATGCGTCAGCGAGTCATGATCGCAATTGCACTGGCGTGTTCACCCGAAATCATCATCGCCGATGAGCCAACCACTGCCCTCGATGTCACCATCCAGGCCCAGATTGTGGGCATTGTCAAAGATCTGCGAGAGCGACTCGACACAGCCGTCATCTGGATCACCCACGATCTCGGGGTCGTCGCTGGCCTCGCTGACCGGGTACTCGTCATGTACGGCGGCCGCATTGTCGAAGAGGCTCCGGTCCGCGACCTCTACGCAACGCCGCTGCATCCGTACACCCAGGGTCTCCTGGCCTCCCTGCCGCGCCTCGATCAAAAGGGCCAAGAGCTGGTCAGCATTCCTGGTCAACCACCGAGCATGTATGCCGAACCTTCGGCCTGCTCGTTCGCCCCCCGCTGCCCCCATGCCTTCGACCGGTGCTTCAGCGAAGTGCCAGATTTGGTCGAGGTACGCCCCGGACACCGAAGCGCGTGCTTCTGGGATGTTGAGAATGAAAGGCCACGAGCATGACCGACCTCACCGAAACCCCTGCTTCCAGGACCGACACCGAAGTCATCGTCAGTGTCCGCAATCTGAAGAAGCACTTTCCAATCATGGGTGGCCTTTTCCGTCGCCAGGTCAGCGCTGTCCGCGCCGTCGATGGCGTGAGCTTTGACATTCATCGTGGTGAAACACTTGGTCTCGTTGGCGAGAGCGGCTGCGGCAAGTCAACCACCGGTCGCGTACTACTTCAGCTCGACGATGCGACTTCTGGCAGCGTCTTCTTCGAGGATCAAGACCTAACGACACTCTCGACGGGAGCTATGCGCCGAGTGCGCCCTCGCGCACAGATGATCTTCCAGGATCCTCATGCCTCGCTCAATCCCCGAATGACGGTTGCCTCAATTATTGGTGAACCGTTGCGTGAGCACACCAAGATGGGCCCCGTCGAGCGGCGCGATCGCATCGACGAGTTGTTGTCGATTGTGGGCCTCGATCCGTCGCACGCGAACCGTTACCCACACGAATTCTCTGGTGGCCAGCGCCAGCGCATCGGTATCGCCCGCGCAATTGCGCTAAATCCCGACTTCATCGTCTGCGACGAACCAATCGCCGCTCTCGATGTATCGATTCAAGCCCAGGTGGTCAACCTGCTCGAGGAGTTACAAGAGTCCCTTGGACTCACGTATCTCTTCATCTCTCACGATCTCTCAATGGTGCGCCACATCGCCGACCGCGTGGCCGTGATGTACCTGGGCCACATCGTCGAACTCACCGATGTCGAAAGCTTGTACGACAATCCCAAACACCCGTATACCGAGGCGTTGTTGTCTGCGGTGCCGGTGCCGGATCCTCGAGCCGAAGACATCCGTAAGCGCGTCATTCTCGAGGGCGATCTTCCAAGCCCGTCAAATCCCCCACCCGGTTGTGTGTTCAACACTCGATGCCCAATCGCTGAGCAGCGATGTTCGTCGGAAGTGCCTGAGTGGCGCGAAATCAGGCCTGCGCACTGGGTGGCCTGCCACTTCGCTGAATAAGGATCCTCGAGACTAAGAACGACGTCATCGGCCTGCTACTCGGGCTTTTGGTGTTTGATCCCTCTTCTAGGATCATGGGCGCGAGCAGCGCGGGTCGACAATTCCGGTCTACCATGTTCGTCATGCTGGTGAATGCCAGCTCCTTGGAGGAGGAATTCCTATATGAAACGATTGAAACTGCTGGCTCTGCTTGCCGTTTTTGCTCTCTTCGCCGCGGCATGCGGTGGTAGCGACAGCGACACTGAAGAAGCTACGACGACAGACGATGACACCACCGAAGTCGCTGCGAGCGACGACGGCGACGAAGAAGAGGAAGAAGAAGCCCCCGCTGAAGCTGAAGACGAAGCTCCGGCTGCGTCAACCGCTGGCCAGGGTGGCGAACTGACCCTGCTGCAGTGGCAGGCACCTTCACAGGCAAACGTGCTGCTCTCCGGTGGTACCAAGGACGCGTTGGCAGCCAGCCTGGTAATTGAGCCGCTGGCGCGGTTCGACCCAGACGGGGTGCTCCAACCGGCTCTTGCTGAGTTCATTCCGACTGCTGGCAACGGCATCTCGGACGACCTCACAGAAATCACTTGGACCCTCAAAGATGTCCTGTGGTCTGACGGCACGCCGTTCACCGCTGACGACGTTGTGTTCACCTATGAGTACTGCTCCGACGAAGCCACTGGCTGCAGTCTCGACTTGACCACTGTCGCCAGTGTCGAGGCCGTTGATGATCGCAACGTGAAGATCACCTTCAACGATCCGAAACCATTCCCGTACGACCAGTTTGTCGGCTACCTGAATCCGATCATCCAGCGTGCGCAGTTTGCGGACTGCGTTGGCGCAGCTGCGGCAGCTTGTTCAGACCAGAACTTTGCTCCTGTCGGTACTGGTCCATACATGGTGGTCGAACTTCGCCCTGAAGACACCGTGACCTACGAGTTCAACCCGCTCTGGCGTGGCAACGCCCAGGGTGAGCCATTCTTCGGCAACGTCACCATCAAGGGTGGCGGCGACGCAGAAGCTGCAGCTCGTTCCGTACTCGAAATCGGCGAAGCGGACTACGCGTGGAATCTGCAGGTTGCACCTGAAATCCTCAACCCAATGGCAGATGCCGGCAACGGTGAAGTGATTGTTTCGTTCACCGCGAACGTCGAGCACATCAACCTGAATCAGACCGACAACCGCGCAGACGGCGATCTCCGGTCGAACTGGGACGGCGGCAACAACCCGAACCCATTCTTCACCGATAACCCAGAGTTTGCCCGGGCACTCTCGCTTGCTATCAACCGTGACGAACTCGTCATCGTTGGTTACGGCGATACCGGCATCCCAACATGCAACATCTGGCCTGTGGGCCAGCAGTCGACCAACAACGACTGGTGCCTGACCCAGGACATCGACGAAGCGAATGCCATCCTCGATGGCCTCGGCTACCTCGACACCGACGATGATGGTGTTCGCGAACTTTCCGACGGCACGCCGCTCGAGTTCGACTACGCAACGTCAACCAATGCGGTACGCCAGTCGAACCAGGACCTCATCAAGGGTTACTGGGAAGACATTGGCGTCATTGCCAACATGAAGAACGAGGACGCAAGTCTGTTCTTCGATGGCACCTGCGGTAGCGATGCCTGTATCTGGAAGTTCTTCTTCGACATCGAGATGTTCACCAACGGTTCGACGCTCCCTGATCCTGCTTCGTATCTCGGAAACTGGCGGACCTCCGAGATTCCGACGCTTGAGAGCAGCTGGGGCGGTAGCAACATGCCTCGTATCTCAAATGCGGAACTCGACGCGACATGGGAAGAACTCAACGCTGCGTCTATCGATGATCCCAACCGTAATGACCTCGTTATTCGAGTGAACGACATCATCTCGGCGGAAAGTGGCGGTGTGATTCCGCTTATCAGCCGTGGTTCGGTTTCGGCGAAAGCCAACTCACTCAACACCGCCGGTGCGCTCAACGGTTGGGACAGTGAATACTGGAACATCCACGAATGGACCCGCGAGTAGGGCTTCAAGCCTTTAACGCACGAGAGCGTTAATCGAGGGCGTGTTGACAGATCTTCGGATCTTTCGACACGCCCTCGTTTCTTTTTGTAGACTGGCCCAACTCTGGGGAGGGCTTACCAGCAGATGCTGCGATACATCATTCGAAGATCACTTGTTGCTATACCGACGCTGATAGTTATTAGCTTCATTTTGTTCTTCATCATGGATCAGGCGCCCGGCGACCCGACTTCGAACGTGCCGTTGACGGTGCCGGCCGAAGTACGCGAACGCATGCGCGAAGCTCAAGGTTTCAACGACCCGTTTATCCTTCAGTGGCTCAAATGGTGTCGGCTGATGTTCATCAACGAGCCGATAAACCTGTTCGAGTCTCTGACCGGTACATGTTTCGGTAGCTGCGAGTCCCGTGACCGGATCATCTCATGGTCATCTCGAAGCCCGGCGTTGGACACGATCTACGAACGCCTTCCACAGACGTTGTGGGTCCTTGGTCTTGGCACACTGTTCGGAACACTGATTGCTATCCCTGTCGGCATCATGTCGGCCTACAAGCAGTACTCGCTGTTCGACAATGTCGGCACGTTTATCTCGATGATTGGTTTCTCGATGCCGGTGTTCTTCACCGGTCTTCTTGCCATCGTCGTCTTCAGCGTCAAGCTCAAATGGTTCCCGTCGTTCTATGACACCACCCACGATGTGCAGTTCACGAGCTGGTCAAGTATCTGGATACAGATCAAACAGTTAGTCATGCCGGTCTCGATCTTGACGCTCTTCCAGGCGAGTTCGTTGGCCCGATTTACACGAGCGTCGGCGCTCGACAACTTGAACCAGGAATATGTGCGCACGGCTCGCTCAAAGGGCCTGAGCGAATCCAAGGTCATCAATGTTCACGTCATGCGCAACAGTCTGATCCCGGTAGTGACTCTGCTGGCTCTGACCATCCCAGGTGTTATTGGCGGGGCCATCATCACCGAGACGGTCTTCCGCATCAATGGCATTGGACAGTTGCTCATCACTTCGATCCGCAACGGCGATGTACCGATGGTGCAAACAATCACGTTCTTCTCGGCCTTCTTGGTGGTCTTGTTCAATCTGATCGCCGATGCCCTCTATGGCCTCCTCGACCCAAGGATTCGCTATGAGTGATATCACCGACAACTCCGAGGTCACCAACACAGCTCCCGATGAGCTACCCGAGTACCGCTCGCTTCGTTCTGACGTGTGGCGACAATTTCGTCGCCACCGGGGCGCGATGATCGGGCTCGTCATTCTCGTCATCATCTTTCTGGCTGTTTTTCTCGGTCCTGTCCTGTTGCCCTATGACCCGTTCGAGAACAACGTTCCTGACCGCAACATCGGACCAACGTGGAAACACCCCATGGGCACCGACAACCTCGGTCGCGACGTGTTCGCACGAGTCCTGACCGGCGGTCGAGTCTCAATCGCTGTGGGCCTAGCTGCCATGTTGTTCCAAGTCATCCTGGGCACCGCCATTGGTGTCGTTGCTGGTTTCTTCCGGCGACTCGACGGTGTGCTCATGCGACTGACCGATCTGTTCTTGTCGATCCCGCAGCTGCCTCTGCTTCTTTTGGTCGTGGTCTTGTTCCGCGATCCAATCACTGACCAGTTTGGCCAGAACCTTGGCATCTTCATATTGGTTGTGTTCATTATCGGCATTACGAACTGGATGCAGACCGCCCGTATCGTGCGCGGCGATGTGCTTGCGATCAAGGAAGAAGAGTTCGTTCTTGCGGCCCGGAGCATCGGCACCAGCGGTCGCAAGATCGTTACCCGCCACGTCCTGCCCAACGTATTGAGCCCAGTAACCGTGGCTGCTTCGCTCGGTGTGGCTTCTGCCATCATCACCGAGTCGGCGCTGTCGTTCCTGGGTCTCGGTTTTCCGGCCGACTTCCCAACGTGGGGCCGACTGTTGTTCGACGCCAAGGATCTCATCACCTCGCAGCCAGCCCGTGTGATCTGGCCTGGCACCATGATCTCGCTTACCGTTCTGTGTGTGACATTCATCGGCGACGGCCTTCGTGATGCCCTTGACCCCAAGCTCCGCTCTAAGGGTTAAACCCACGCAGTCGCCAGTATCTGTGCTTCGCAGCATCGGTGCTGGTGACCACCCACGTAATGCGGATCGCACTACTACATGAACACCCGGCCTGGTCGATCGATCTGATCCAACGCGCCCATGAACGTGGCATCGACGTGACCCCGTTCGATATCGGCGAGTTCGATTTTTCGATCGCTGGCCTCGGTGACGGCTTCGACCTGTGGGTGAACCGAGTGAATGCAATGCCGTCGGCAGGACGACCGTCCAGCATCGTGGCTGCGGCCGGCCACATCGTGTCCGCGCTTGAGCTGCGCGGCCATCGCGTCGTCAACGGATCTACGACCCACCGCATCGGCGGGTCGAAGATCGCTCAGGCTGCGATGTTCACCCAACTCGGCCTTGGCAGTCCAGCAACTATCGGCATCTATCAGCCCGCCGATGCCCTCGCCGCTGCGGGCGCCCTGGGTTTCCCTGTTTTGACCAAGCCCAATGTTGGCGGCTCCGGCAGCGGCATTGTCCGCCATGATTCCTCCGTCGAGTTAGCCCAAGCAATCCAGGCCGGAACCGTCGATCTCGGCATCGACGGCACCGGCGTCGTCCAACGGATCATCGAGAGCGCCGATGGCCTGATCCATCGGGTCGAGATGCTCGGTTCGTCATTCTTCTACGGCACCCAGCAACGGTTGCAGGCAAACGCCTTCAACTACTGCGCCGTCGACGGATGCGCCATCGACGGCGAAGATGCCGATGGCAGTGCTGCCATCACGCTGTTTACACCGCCCGACACGGTCCTCGTTGCCGCAGCTCGGGTCATGGAAGCTGCCACCACCGACGTTGGCGGTGTCGAGTACATCATCGATGCCACCACCGGCGAACCTGCGTATTACGACTTCAACCCATATTCGAACTTCGTGTCCGGCTTCGACACCGCACTTGGCTTCAACCCCATCGACCGCTACCTCGACTTCCTCCTCCAACTCTGACGTTTCTGCACCGATCGAGCGAAATAGTCACCCAATCGGTGCATAAACGTGGTCGGGGATAAGGTCGGTCGATGGCGACCGTGATCTCCCCCAGTAGTGCCGACACGCTTGAACAGCGTTTCCGCAACGCACTCCCCCTCGGTATCGACGAGGCGACACTGCGTGTTATCGACGAAGAGTCCGAATGGCTTGCCGTCACCCGTGGCACCGTGCAACCAGTGCACTCCTCGTTCGACTCAGGGGCCATGGTCACCGTCTGGTCAGGTGGCGGCACAGGAATCGCCGCCACGTCCGACGTCAGCGAATCCGGACTGCGAGCTGCGCTTGCCGAAGCCAAACGTTGGGCCGATGCCACTGCCGAACGAGCCATCGCCGTGGCCCCGCCGTCGCTCACCCACAGCGGATCGTACGCAAGTCCCCACGAACGTTCCTGGGACGAGTTCGACCTAGGAGACCGCATAACCCTGTTGCGTGATGTCGAGGCCCAGCTCGTGGTCGACGATCGGATCGTCGACACCCGTGCATCGTTGGGGCGTCGTGACGTCAGATCGCTACTGCTCTCCAGTGCTGGCGGCCAGATCGAACAGACCTTCAACTTCGTGTATCCCATGCTGGTTGCGACTGCCGCCAGTGGGTCCGATGCCCAGACCCGAACGTTTGGCCGAGGTTCCTATTGCGGCCAAGGTGGCGTCGAAGTGCTCGACCGTTACGGCTTCTGCGACGCTGCACCCCGCATCGGCGCCGAGGCAGTGGCGCTGCTCGAAGCGCCCAATTGCCCGACGGGCACCGTGGACATCGTGGTCGCACCCGACCAGATGATCCTGCAGATTCACGAATCCATCGGCCATCCGCTGGAGCTGGACCGCATCCTCGGCGACGAACGGAACTACGCCGGCACCTCGTTCGTCACGCCTGACATGTTCGGTAGCTTCCAGTACGGCTCAGAACTGCTGAATGTCACATTCGACCCAACTGTGCCTGGCCAGCTTGCGTCGTATGCATTCGACGACGATGGCACCCCGGCAACACGCCAATATCTGATCAAGGACGGTGTGCTGCTGCGGCCACTTGGCAGCGCGACGTCGCAGGCTCGTTCGGGTATGGAGGGGGTGGCCAACTCACGAGCGTGTTCGTGGAACCGGCCACCAATCGATCGTATGGCAAACCTGAATATCGAGCCGGGCGCCACACCAACCAGTGCTTTGGTGGCCGGTGTCGAGCACGGTGTCTTTATGCATACGAACAACTCCTGGTCGATCGATGATTCTCGCAACAAGTTTCAGTTCGGCTGTGAAATGGGCCAGGTCATTCGCAACGGCGAACTTGCAGAGATCGTGCGCAACCCCGGCTACAGGGGAATCTCCCGCAACTTCTGGCGCAACCTAAGCGGCGTGGGTGACACCGACAGCTTCGCGGTCATGGGGACACCGAATTGCGGCAAGGGTGAACTCAATCAGGTCATTGGCACCGGCCATGCATCGCCGGTCTGCCGGTTCAACAACATCGAAGTTTTCGGAGCCGACGCATGATTGACCAGCAGTACTTCGACGATCTCGTAACCAGCGCCACTGCTCGACTCAACGGTGACGAGATCCTCCTCGTCTCGGCTCATACCGAGTCCACCGCCTTCGCCAGGTTCAACGACGCTCGTGTTCGTCAGGCCGGCTCGATCGAACAGACGACAATCGACGTTGATCTGATCGAAGGGAAACGCCACACCGAGGCGACCGTGCAACTGTCAGGCGATGAGGTCAGCGACCAGGCACGCGTTGAGCGGGTGCTCGAGCGGCTACGCGAGCAACGGGCTGCGGTCCCCGACGATCCATACCTTGTGATCAATACCGAGGTGACCTCGTCGCATCATGTCGGCGACAACGAGCTCCCCGATCGCGACCAGGCGTTGTCGGCGATCGCCCAGGGTGCCGGCGACAAGGACCTCGTCGGCATTTACACATCGGGCGGCATGGCTAGTGCGTTTGCCAATTCGTTGGGTCAGCGCAACTGGTTCGAAACGTCGACATTCAACTTCGATTGGACGTTCTATCTGCGAGCCGACAAGGCAGTCAAGAACTCCTACGCCGGGTTCGCATGGGACGACGCTGCGTTCAACCGCAAACTCGACGACGCTGCGGTCAAACTCACGGCGCTCGCTCGTGAACCGATCGATCTGGCGCCTGGCGA
>DNHM01000335.1 GCA_003485885.1 Acidimicrobiaceae bacterium | reverse complement strand
GTCACGCGGGGTCAGACCCTCCGTGACCAACGAACTGTTGAGCCCGACGAGAGCTGTGTGACCGGTGAATGGGCGCAGGGCGAGGGTTTCGGAGGAGTGTGCAGCAGATAGCCGCGGGTTCACTTGGCCTGCTGAGCTTGGAGCGCCGGTGCCAGACTCTGTTGGCCTCGGGGTAACGGAGAAACTATTCGCTCAGGTTCCGTGTCAGCGGGCTGGCACGGGCGTCAACCGTCCGCAGTGTGACCGCAAGCATGGGTCGAAGCAGAGATAGCTACACCGGTTCAGAGTTGACGACTTTGGTTTCGCGCAGCGAAGCGATCGATGCAGCGTCGTGGCCAAGTGACGCCAAGATGGCATCGGTGTGTTCGCCGGCGAGCGGAGCGGCTCGGTAGTCGGGATTCAGTCCGCCCACGGTCACCACGGGACCCCAACGACGCAGACGCCCGAACCGGGTGTGATCTACCAGCGGCGCCCAGCCATTGCCGACCATGTGAGGGTCCTCGCCGATGAAACGATCGACCTCGATCGAGTCGGCCCGTACACAGCCCACGCCAGCGGCCACAAGTTGTGCTTCCCACGCTTCGGCACTCTGGCCAGCGAACACCGCTGTCAACTCGGCGGCCAGTGGGTCATCGTCCATGGAATGCGTGGCCAGACGTTCGCATCCGGCCGAAGCGCAGAACCGAGCGAACTCGGCATCGGTCGTGGCTGCAAGAAACACCCAGCCGTCGGCGGTGGGGTACAGGCGGTAACGGGCATGCAGGCCATGGTGATCTGAGTCGACGGACTGGCGCTCTGGTTTACCCTCGTAGGCCAAGAAATCATCGTGGTTAGCCCATGCATTTGCGACCTGCATGTTGATCCGCACCATCTGGCCGCCGCCACCACGACGCTCACGTGCGAATAACGCCAGCATGACCGCCGACGCCGCAATCACGCTGGTGTTGGGATCAGGGTTCGCTTCGTTCGCGGCCATGATCTGCCGCGAGTTCTCGCGCACGTCTGCCAAGGTCGGACAATCGCGGGTGAGCGCCTCGCCGGCTTGCAGCGCAACGCCTCCGGTAGATGCGCCCATCACCGGGTGGGTTGCTGGCCGCTTCGCACCTGGCCCATGCGGTCCGTAGCCGTTCACAACCGCCCAGATCAGATCGGGGTTGATCGCTCGTAGTTGCTCGTAACCAATGCCGAGCTTGTCGGGCACTTCGCCACGGAAGTTGTGGATGAGCACATCGGCATCGACCGCCAACTCGTGCAAGATTGCTTGGCCCTCGGCGGTCTTCAAGTTGATACAGATTGACTCTTTGCCAACGTTGGTCTTAACCGCCATGCGGCCCTCGATGTTCATGGCCCGAAACGGGTCGCCACCATAGGGTTCGACCTTGATCACGCGTGCGCCCAGGTCGGCCAGCATCGCCATAGCAAGCGGCGCTGCAATGATCGTCGACAGGTCAACGACCGTTATGCCCTCGAGCGGCCGCCCCGGCACGCCAGCAACAGCGGCCTCGGTTGGCTCGGTCGCAGCCCGTGGGACAAGTGAGGTCAATACTTCGTCGGTGTGCTGGCCAATCGTCGGCGACCCGCCGTGGACCGACGCAGGGGTAGCAACGAGTTCGGCGATCGGAGCGATCTGGGTCACGGCGCCAACGGAAGCGTCGTCGATCTCGACCAGGCCCTGCCCTTCGACCAGATCGATATGTGACAGCGCTTCGGCGGCACTGATGATGGGTTCGGCCGCAACATTGCCGTTCTCGGCGAAAGCCTGCATCCACTCGTCGGCCGTGCGTTCCTGCATGCGGATCAGGATGCGATCGCGTGCTTCTTCGGTGGCTTCGACCGACCACACTGCGGGACTTCCCTGGAACTTCTCGTCGATCAGGAACTCACCGAGCAGGTCGATGGCATCGAGGAATGAGTAGAACAGGTGCTCGAGCAGATTGCCGCACTGAATCCATTTGCCGTCGCTGGTGCGAAGCGGGTGGTAGTTCAACGTGGGCATGGGCGACAGTTGGCGCAGCGGGGTGAACGAGCGGCCGTCTCGCACCGCAATCTGGCGGGCGAGCAGATCGACAAGGTCAAACGGCATCAGTGCTTGCACCAGGCTTGTTTCGACCGCTGCACCACGACCGGTCTGTTCACGCTGCAACAGCGCAGCAACGATTCCTTGGACCGCTGCTTGGCTGGCGCCGTGGGTCGCGACCTGCACCGCTGAATACACCGGCCGGCCTTGGTCAAGTTGCACATCGAAGGCCGCCATTCGCCCCGACTTGGCAGCGACCAGGCCTTCGTAGCCGGGCAACTCTGCATACGGGCCGCTGACGCCCCAGCCTGAGATCGTGCAGTGCACCAGCCCAGGAAACTCGTCACACAACGACTGGTCGATACCGAAGGAACGAAGCCGTGACGGCGGGCCGCCGGCGACAACGACGTCGGCCGACGCCACCAGTTCGCGAGCCTGACCGCGATCGCTCTCGGTGGTGAGATCGAGCACGACAGACCGTTTCCCTCGAAGCCAAAACGGGCTGGAAGGCGTCGACCGGAATCGATCACCAGCCGGCGGCTCGACCTTGATCACGTCGGCGCCGAAGTCCGCCAGCACCGTTGTGGCTAAACCGCCAGCCGGCCCCGAGGAGAAATCGACTACCCGCAGCCCTGAGAGCACACCGTCTGTCATGGTCCGAACGTAGCCGCTCGCTGTGGCGCAGAAGAAGGCTGCAAGTTGGGTTGGTCGCCAGCGCTGAGCGAGACTCGACAGATGAAGCTTGGACTGTCACTTGGATACTCGGGTGCAAAGTTGCGCATTCCGCTCGAACTGGTTCAGCTCGCGGAGCGGCTTGGTTATGACTCGGTGTGGACCGCCGAGGCCTATGGATCCGACGCGATCACACCGCTTGCGTGGATCGCAGCCCATACCGATCGGATCCGTCTCGGCACCGGCATCATGCAGTTGGCGGGTCGCGCCCCAGCGATGGCAGCGATGCAAGCACAGACAGTCGACGCATTAGCCGGTGGCAATCGGGTCATCGCCGGGCTTGGCGTTTCGGGGCCCCAGATCGTCGAAGGCTGGTACGGCGAACCATGGGGCAAGCCGTATTGGCGGTTGCGTGACTACATCCAGATTATGCGCAAGATCAACCTGCGCGAGGATCCGGTGACCCATGACGGTCGCGAATACCAACTGCCGTTCACCGGCGAAGGGTCGATGGGTATCGGCAAACCGTTGATGTCGATCATGCACACCAACCGCACGTTGCCCATCTGGCTCGGATCGGGTTCAGAAGCGACGGTGAAACTCACGGCAGAACTCTGCGATGGCTGGCTTCCTATGCATTTCGTGCCTGGCCGTATGGAGCACTTCCGGCCGTGGATCGAGGAAGGTTTCCGTCGGGCTGGCAACGGCAAGTCGTGGAAAGACTTCGAGATAATGGGCAGCGGGCCAGTCACGATCACCGATGATGTCGGTGCCGCGCTGGCTGCGGTGAAGCCGAGTATCGCGCTGTATGCCGGCGGTATGGGTCACAAGAACTTGAACTTCCACAACCAACACATGGTGCAGCGTGGGTATGGCGATGTCGCCGAGCGGGTCCAGGAGTTGTACCTGGCTGGCCGCAAACAAGAAGCGATCGATGCGATCCCCGACGAATACGTGGACGAAGCCGGTCTGTACGGCTCGATCAAACGCATCGAAGAACGTTGGCCTGCATGGGCCGACTCGGGTATCACCGGTTTCAAGATCGCGAACCCGACCGAAGAGTCAGTGCAGTTGATGGCAGATTTGGTAGCCAGGCGCTGATTGTCATAAAGAAAAGTGTTGAAATCCGCACGTGTGAAGCGCCCGCTTGCTACAACTATCCTGCGGGCGGAACTCCGTGAAGGTCTGGAGACCATGCCTCTCTCGCGCCCCCAACTGAAAATCGCTGCCGCACTAGCTGCGCTTTTTATGTTGTTGCTGTCAAGTTCCGCGCATGCTCAGCCTGTCGATGATCACACGATTACAGCCGAAGGTATTGGCAATGCCGTGCTTGGGTTGAGCCCCGCCGAACTCATCGAAGCCCTGGGCCCTGACTACCAGGTTGGCGACGAAGTCCGGATCACCATCGATTTTGATGGCAGGGTGGTCAGCCGCAACGGCACGGTGCAGTTTCGTGCCGCCATGACCGACGACACCGAAACTCTCACCCTGTTTATGGTGAGCAATCCCGAATACACGACAGCCGAGGGCATTGGCCCAACGAGCACGATCGCCGAGGCCGAAGCGGTCTACGGCCCGGCCATGCTTGCCTGGAACCCCGACAACGGAGGCCGAGAATTCGTCTCGTTTGCGAATGGCCCCGATGGCCGCATTGCGTTCCGGACCCCAGGTATCGGCGGTACAAACGTGGGTATCTATGCCAGCGGTGAGTTCTCGACGTCTGCGTACGAAGACGGCGCTGCGATCGCTGCGGTATGGGTGATCTGTGTGTCGGGCACCGATTGTGCGGCAGACGTTGCGACTGCTGAGTCCACGCCAACGCCGGAGCCGACAGCTACGCCTGAGCCCGAGATCACGCCCGAGCCAACCGACGACACCGGAAGTGGCACCGATTCTGGCGATTTGCCGAGGACTGGGGCCACCGAGTTGGTCCTGACCTCGATCGTTTCGGTGCTGTTTGCTGTTGGTGGCGTCCTGGTTCTTATAGAACGCCGTTTCCTCTCCGCTCCATGGCCGACCTCCAGCAGCTAACCCATCGCTGCTCTCCGGGGCAGTAAGGCAGCACACAGGCAAGGTCTGGACAGTCTGGGCGGTGTGGCGCCGGCGCGCCGAACGTCGCATGGCATGACTCGCCCACGGTCTAGCTGCGGGCTACCGAACCGCATGGCTGGTGAATCACAGGTACACAGAAGTCTGATGGTTTTAACTCGCACCAGAAAAATCGACGATCTTGCAATATGAAAATCTGCCGATCTTTCGGTTTACGGGGGAAATTGTCAGCTTCTTTTCGGAGAAGTTGATGGTTTTGGGTGAGAAAATCTCAAATACTGGTCCTTGTTCAGCTCACAACGGCGTGGGCATATCCAAGGAGTCATCAGCTATGAATGCAGAACTCGACATCCATCAATCAATGCACTG
Organism: Acidimicrobiaceae bacterium; assembly: GCA_003485885.1. Lineage (GTDB taxonomy): Bacteria > Actinomycetota > Acidimicrobiia > Acidimicrobiales > UBA10347 > UBA10347. The sequence goes on along the minus strand of DNHM01000335.1, from coordinate 4,408 downwards.
GACCGACGACCTCGGTGGTCTCGGTTTTGATGAACTCCGGGACTTGCCATACGCGGTGCAGGCCAGCATGGATATTGCGGTATTTGAATAGAACACACGAAGCGCGCTGCATGGCCAGGCCAGTCTTGGCCTGCAGCGCACCTTCAACCGCCGGGAACCAATGGTGCAGCCAGCTCGGGGGATCAAAAACGATCGATGACTTCAGGTCGATCGGTATTGGCGACGGACGCAGCCGCCGCAGCAACTAGCCGTCGGCCTTGAGGAGCTGGCGAATCAGCGGTTCGTAGTGCTCAAGCGGATTGCTCTTGTAGGTCGCATCGAACGCTGTCTGGTCATAGAGGCGGCAGAACTCTTCGGTGTAGTCGAAGTGAGGTGAGTCGCGGAACTGTTCGCGGGCGTTGCCGTCCATTCCGATGTAGTCCCAGAAGTAGTAGCCCTGGAATTCGCCGTGATTCTTGACCATGAAATGGTTGGCTTCGCTCACAAACGGCTTGACGATTGCGGCGGCGATCGCAGGATGGTTGAACGGTGCCAACGTGTCGCCGACGTCGTGGATGAGCGCACACAAAATGTATTCGTCGTCGCGGTTGTCGCGTTCGGCCCGGGTTGCGGTCTGCAGACTGTGCTCGAGCCGGCTGACCGGGAAACCACCGTGGTCGGTTTCGAGCGCTCGCATCAGCCCGATGACCCGATCTGCTACCAGGCTCTGCGTGACGCTGATCTGGGGAATGATCTTCGCCCAGTCCTCGGCGGTCGATTCTTCAAACGAGGTGAAGCTCGCCCGAGGGAGATCGTCGTGGCTGGTGTCCTGGTCTGCAGTGAGGCTCATACCTAAACACTACCCACCGATTGCCGGTAGGGACCAGCGCAGCCGCCAATCGGCCATGGCGAGAGGCAACTGCCAGGCGACGTAGGCAATGACCTAGGTGATGCGGTCGCGGTAGAGGTTGCCGCTGGGTTTGATGGTGCGGTCCCGGCGGATGAGGCCACGTTCGGTTTCGAAGCCGGCGCGCCACTCGTAGCCGTCGATAGCGGTGTCGTGGAAGTAACCAACCAGATTCATGCCGTCGTCGCGGAGATCGTCGACCAGGGACAGGGTTTCGTCGAGCAACTCGGTGCGCCACTCGTCCTTGGTGGTTGCCACGCCGTTGCCGGCAATTGCCAGGGGTGTATCGCCGAGTCGTTCCCTGATTCGCTGCAGCTGCACGCCGAGTTCTTCGGGCAGGGGGGCGAAGCCCGAATCCGAGCGGGGGGCGTCGGCGGGGTAGGCCCGCATCTGGCCTTTGTGATCGACGCTGATGGGGTGATCGAAGGCCAGGCCAACAATGTCGAAGTCTGCGACCCAGTCGTTGTCGTGGTGGGGGCGACGGTCGGGCAGGGCCATTTCGCCGTTGCCGACCATGTTGACCCATGAGTCGAAAAGAACTGCGGCCCACCATCGCACGTGTTTCTGGGAGGCGTTTGCTTCCAACGTAGAACGTGGGTCGTCGACGGCTTTGAAGATGGTGGGCGTGCCTCGCACTGCCATGGTTGTTGCCCCGCCGGAGCGCAGATGGCGTGCTGCCAGGTGGTCGGCGAGTAACGCGCCCTCGATGGCTTCGTAGAGGCCACGCATGCCCAGGTCGGTGTCACTTCGCCGTCCGGGTGGCCGGCTCGCGAGCCCATGGCCACGGAGTGCCCAGCCGACGGGATCGTCGATGGGAGTCCAGCCAGCAGCGAGGTCGCCGAAACGTTCGGCGCAGCGGTCGACGTGGCGCATCCAGTGGTACTCGCGGCCTCGTTCTTCGAGGAAACCTCTGCTGTCTTCGCTGAACCAGCCAGGCAGCGAGGTGTGGTGCAGGGTGAGCCAGGGCCGTAGCCCAAGCGAAGCCGCATGGCCGACGACGTCGGCGTAACGTTCGAGGGTTTCGCCGTCGATCTTGCCTTCGACTGGCTCGACTCGTGCCCATTCGATGGTGAGCCGCACGTCGGTGACGCCGAGACTTGCGATCAGCGCTAGGTCGTCGTGGAAGTTGGTGGCAAAACCGTTGCCGTCGCTTGACTCGGGGGCGGTCTTGTCTCGCTCCCAGTGAGACCAGTCGGCAGCCGGGTGGACTCCTTCGGACTGCACCGATGATGACGTGACGCCCCACATGAACGGCGTCGTACCGCCCGTTTCGGCTTCGTCGTTCTCCGGTGGATCCTGCACGTCTCTAGCTTGCCGCGAACGCGGCCTGAATCTGTGCGGCGACGCGCGCCGAACACAGAAAGCCGTGGAGTTCCTGTCGGCGACCACAACGCTGGCTGGGCTCTTGTGACGCGGAGCAGCACGGGGTGCGGCTTGCCCCTGTCATGGGCTGGTGTGGCCGTCGCTGGGTTCCCGGTGTAGCCGGCGTCGGGGGAGAACGATGAGCACTACGGTTGCGACAGCCAGTGCACCGGCCACGACCGTCAGGATCGAAGCGTCGCCGTACCTGCCAGCAATACGCGATGCGGCGATCACCAGACCGGCATGAACCGTGATCAGTAACACCGGATAGGCCTGCGTGCCGCGCCGGACCAAGGCGGCCACGGGCTCGGCAGCTAACACTCCGATTGCGCCGACAACACCAAGGAACGATTCGGGGCGTCCTCGAGCTCCGATAGCGCCAGCACACATAACAAGTGCGCCGATCAGCGCTAGCGATTCAAACCAGGCCGTCGGGGTTCGCAGCGAAGAGAAGACGACCATCGCAGCTGCGAGCAGCAGCAGTCCAGCAGCAAGGGTCGCGATCTGCTCGGTGTCGGGCACGTTGATGTAGACGCCGAGCGCACTTCCGGCGATCAGGATCAGTGGCACCGCAGGCCCAAAGCTCCGATTACACAACCACAGGAGAGGGCCGATGAGCGTGCCAGTGATCAGCGCGCCAACAAGTAGCTGTGTGTCTAGTTCGTAGGTCAGCACCAACACGACAGCAACGAGTCCAGCGGTGCTCACGGCGTTACGAGTTCGCTGGTTGACCATGAAAGGGCTGGCTGCGGTCATGCCAACCGCGAACACCAGCCCCATCGGGGCGTGGCCGAGCGCAATGAGTGCCAGCGACATGGCGCCAACCCAGGCAAGAAGCAGGTCGCGGGAGTCTCTGCGGGCGATGAGTGCCCAGACAAGAACTGCTGTCGTCGTGAATCCGGCAGCAGAAATCTCGGTTAGTGGTGGCTTGTCGAACACCAGCAGCGCCCCCAGGGTTGATGCGTTCGTACCTTATGCGTTTCCGCGCTTGTGAACCGACCGAGCGTGTGTGCAGAAGGCCGTTGTGGGCCTGCCAGCGTTAGGTGTGTGAGGCCCGAGCGGGAGTGACGTCAGGTAGCTCGAGTGCCGAACGCATCTCAGGAATGAACTTTGACGTTGTCGGAAGTGGCGGTCGCCTTGGCCAGGTCCATCAGCCTGGCAGCGAGTTCGCGTGGTCCGGTTGCCAGCAGCGTGGCCAGGTCGTCGGAAACGTCGACGACGACTGCTTGGCTGTGCCATATCCGCTTGTGGTTCTTGGTCTCCAACACTTCGCCCTCGTGTCCGAGTTCTTCGTGAATCTTTTCGTTTGGTCGCAGGCCGGTGATGACGATTTCGACGTCGGATTTGTGGTGTCGGATGAGCTTCTTGGCCAGGTCGAGGATCTTGACCGGTTCACCCATATCGAGAATGAGTGTCTCACCCGAGGAGCCGATTGCGCCGGCTTGCAATACCAGGCGTGAAGCTTCGGGGATCGACATGAAGTACCGAGTGATGTCGGGGTGGGTGACGGTCACGGGTGAGCCAGCGGTGATCTGTGCTTCGAACGCTGGCAGAACGCTGCCGCGGCTGCCGATCACGTTGCCGAAACGAACGCTGATGTAGTCACCAGATGCGTTGCGCCCGGTCTCCACCGTGAGTGCCTCGGCGAGACGTTTGGTTGTGCCAAGCACACTGGTTGGATTGGCTGCTTTGTCGGTGCTGATGTTGACGAAGTGGTCGACGGCTATCGAACTGGCGGCGTCGAGCACGTTTTTGCTGCCGAAGACATTGGTCAGCAGGCCCTCGCGAGGGTGGGCCTCGAGCAGCGGTAGATGTTTCAGCGCAGCCGCGTGGAAGACGATCGAAGGTCGGTGCTGGGCGAAGACCTCGAAGACTCGGTCTCGGTCTCGAATATCGGCCAGCACCAGGTTGTCGTTATTGAGGAGTCCGTGACCATCGATCGATAGCTCCACACCTTGCAGCGCGGTTTCGTCGCGGTCGACCATGACCAAACGTTCTGGTTTGTGGCGAACGATCTGGCGACACAACTCAGAACCAATAGATCCGCCGGCCCCGGTGACGAGTACCACCTTGCCCTCGAGGTAGTTCGAGATGCTGGTCAGATCAACTTCGACTTCGTCGCGGCCGAGTAGATCGGTGATTTGCAGGGGCCGAGCGGCC
>DNHM01000136.1 GCA_003485885.1 Acidimicrobiaceae bacterium | reverse complement strand
CGACACACTCGACGCCCTGCCTTGCTTGCGGGTCGCCGCGCCAGTGACCAGTTCCAGCAGCGATCCGCTCGAATACATTCGGTGGCCAGCGGGGGTTATCAGTTCAACCGCTGACCACGTCCACGACATCCGCACCGAGTCGAATGAGACATGCACCCGGGTAGTTGTGACGTTTGGCGACAATGCAAACGAAGAAGGCCTCGACGCTCCATCGACCACTCTTCCCCCAATCGTCGTGAACCAAGGACTCGATTTTGTCCGCATCTCGCCGAACGGCTGGTCGCTGGAGTCTGCGTTCATGGACGCCGACCGCGTCGACTACCCGGAAGGTATTGCACTACTTGCTCTCTATCCGGGATACGAGTTCGCGGTAGAACTCATGCACCGCGAGATGGAGCCAAACGTTCGCTTCTTCGATAACCCGGCACGCGTCGTCATCGATCTGTTTCCTCTCGAGTCTTCAAACCCCACCACGATCGGCCCCTTCGGTAACACGTTCGTATTGCGGCGGCCAATCCAACTAGACCCGAACGGTCCGGGCATTCCCGTGGACGACGAGATCGAGATCAGTGGCTTCGGGCGCCCGTTCGAAGCGGCTGGGCTGTACCGCATCTGGGCAGTCGCCGACGACGTCGACGCGCATACCTTCCTCGCCGATCCGCCTGCCCCACTCATCGAAGAGTTCTTTCCAACCGCAGGCTGGGCCGAAGGTTGGGGTTCCTTTTTGATCGCCTTGCCAGATCTCGAACCCGGCACCTATATCGCCGTCTTCGGCGAGTTACCTCCGACCGACGAGATTGGTTTCTACGGCACCGGTCAACTCTTTCGAGTGACCGACTCGTCAGCCGATGAACCCGACACCTGGCCCGAAGCCGTCCTGCTACCCAACGTCCAACTCCCACCCGAATAGCAGGTGCGAGGTCAACCTGGGCCTCTCAGATGTTTGTTGGTAGCGGCAGCAGGCCGGCCATGACGTTGTCCCAGTCATCGATGCCACAACCGTTTGTGCGGTCGAAGGTTGTTGACACAGGCTGACCATCGAGTTCACCGATGACGTCGGCAACGTCTGCACTGCCGTAGATCTCGGTGCACATCTGGTCGGCTGGAACGCCATCGATGAGACGGCTCTGCACGGCAGGCTCTGCAAGCTGGCGACACATACTGTCGTCATCGGCAGGAGACCAGTCACCGGTCAACGTAGCGGTATCGCCGAGACAGCTCAGCGAGTACGACGCTGTTTGCTCGCCGGTCTGGGTGTTTGTGACCACGAAGTCAATCGCTCCGATCGGATACGGACCACCGCCTAGCGGCAGCTCTACGTCCGAAGACGGTGTGGATTCAACCGGATCTTGCGTGGACGCTGTGGTTAGGTCGCTACCGCAGGCAACAACGAACAAGGAGAAGGCGAACACAAGGGTGCTTAGTCGTTTCATATCTACTCTGACGTTATGAATACCGTGCTGGTTCCCGGTGTGACCGCTCACACAAACAGGCCAAGCCATACCGGAATCTTGAGTCGGGTTATGGCTACCCAGTGACCTGGTCTGTCACGATTCAAGAATCCGCGGTCACCGTGGCGATGTCATCGGGTGACCACCCGAGTTCGGTGAGCATTTCGGCGGTGTGTTGGCCCACGTGGGGGGCATGACGGCGCAGCGTCGGCGAGTCGTCTGATGCAAAACTGACAGGGTCTTTAACCACCCGGTAGCTGCCCTCGGTCGGATGCTCGGCAGGTTCGAACAAGCCAACGGCAGCGAAATGAGGATCGTTCTCGAGTTCGCTCAACTCGTTCACCGGCATACACGGAATCGAATTCGCTTTGGCGAAGGCCATCCACTCGGCAGTGGTCTTGCTGCCGGCGAACTCGTGCACCAACCCGTAGAGCGCATTGATGTTGGCGACACGACTGTTCACCGTGGCAAAACGTTCATCGTCGACCAACTCGGGGCGCCCGCATTCGACGAAGATGTCGAAGTAGTTCTTGGTGCTGTACGGCAACAAGTGCACCCACCCATCGACAGATCGCTGTGGTCGACGGTGTTCGGTCTGCAGTCGCTGATAGCTGAACGGCTCAAGCTTGGGTTCGAAGGTATGCCCGTTGAGGTGTTCAACCAGGTTGAACGATGCCAGCGCTTCGGCCATCGGTACCTCGATTACGTCGCCCTTGCCGGTCGCTCCTTTCCGCACCAGACCCGCAAGCACGGCATACACAATGTGCAGAGCCGCAATCTTGTCGGCGATCGTCGATGACACGAGCGCAGGATCTTCGCCCGACCAGCTACGCATGGTGGCCATACCCGATACCGACTGGATCACATCGTCGTACGCTGCTCGCCCGGCATAGGGCCCATCGGAGCCGAAGCCAACAGCGCCGCAATACACGAGCTCGGGTTGCACCGCGAGTAGGTCATCAGGTGCCAGATTCAGTCGCTCCAAGGCCGCGGGTCGCATGTTCGACATGAAGACCTCGCTGCTGGCCACCAGATCGAGCATCGCTCGATGTCCAGCTTCAGACTTGAGGTCGAGCATCATGCTGCGTTTGTTGCGATGCAGGTTCATGGTGATGCCACCCATGCCCGGGTTTTTCTTTGGCACGAAGTCGCGCATGAAGTCTGAGTCGGCACCTTCGACCTTGACGACGTCGGCCCCTAGGTCGCCCAGAATGCGGGCTGCCATTGGCGCCATCACCACCGTGCACAGGTCAACAACTCGGATGCCGGCTAGTGGGCCGGTGCTCTCGAAAGACATTCAGCCACGATACGCGATGCATGCATGTTGCAGCGTGGTCGAAGTGCTAGCGGCTTCACTGTCGCCCTCGCCACCTGCCTCGCCGCCTGGGCAACCGCTCGCGATCGGGCAGTGGCCACGAACGACCGCATGCACTTGCCTGCTGACTGGCACTGGTCCCCATCGCCGTCACAACGGAGGGGCCGAAGAACGCCAACTACTCGGTGCCGAGATTACGTCCACCTATGCTCGACGTACGCCCATATTCGATACCACGCTTCTGTTCGTGGGAAGCTAGAGGGAACACCAGTAGGAGAAGCCCATGCAAGCTCGCACCGATGCCGTACATGCCGCGATGGATGACATCCGCCAGATCGAAGCCGACCTCGGCGTTACACGCGAAGGGGTTCAGGCGATCCGTGATCGTCTGGTTGAACTGAGTTCACACCGGGACCTGTTTCCGCTCGAGGACTTCCCCAAGCCAGGGCCCGACGAGAAGACCACCAGCTTCATGTACCGGCTCGCGCAAGATGGCGACGATCGTTTCGCGCTGTACGCCCAGTCCAGTCGTGGCCAGGTCGAGACTCCCGTGCACAACCACACCACCTGGGCGGTGGTCGTAGGCTTCGATGGCCAGGAACACAACCGGTTCTTCGAGCGCACCGACGAAGGCGTGAACCAGATCGACGATCACATGGTTCAGGCCGGCACGGGTGTTGCGATGCTTCCCGACGACCTGCATTCGATCCACATCGACGGCCCCGCGTTGAACTTCCATTGCTACGGACTCGCACTCGAACGCCTCGACGAGCGCGAGTACTACAACCCGAAAGAAGACAACTGGAAGATCTTCAGCAGCATCAGCGGCATCCGCGAAGCCCGCGACCTACAAAGCTGCTGATGACTGCCGTCATCTCTTCCGAGACCCTCACCGAGTGGATCCTCGACGGTCAGGAACTCGCCGTCCTCGATGCCCGCGAGCAGGGCGTCTACTTCGACTCGCACCTCTTTCATGCCGGATGTATTCCGCTGTCGTCACTTGAGCTGGTCATGCCTGGGCTCGTGCCCCGCCTGTCGACCCGCATCGTCTGGTGCGATGCTGGGCCCGACAGCGACGACCCCGAATTGGCCACCCGAGCTGCTGCCGTGGCTACCTCGCTCGGCTACACGAACTGCCACGTCCTCGAAGATGGCACTGCCGGATGGGCAGCACATGGCGGGGAACTCTACGCCGGTGTCAATGTGCCATCGAAGGCCTTCGGCGAGTACGTCGAACACACCTATGACACGCCACGTATGCCTGCCGCCGAGCTGAAAGCTCTGATCGACGCCGACGCCGACATGGTCATTCTCGACTCACGGCCGATGAACGAGTATCGCAACATGAGCATCCCAACCGGAGTCGACTGCCCCGGGGCCGAACTCGTGCATCGGGTGAAGGAGATGGCACCAGACTCCGACACGCTCGTCGTCGTCAACTGTGCCGGACGCACCCGCAGCATCATTGGGACCCAGTCGTTGATCAATGCCGGCATCGAGAACCGCGTGGTCGCACTGGAGAACGGCACTATGGGATGGGAACTCGCCGGTTACGAAGTTGCCCGTGGCCACGAGACGCATGCACCCGATCCGTCGGACGATTCGGAGAAGTGGTCGACCGCTGCAGCCGCTGCTGTGGGCAAACGATTCAACGTGCACGAGATCGGTGCAAACGAGTTAGCACGATGGCGGGCTGACCCGCAGCGCACGACCTACGTGCTCGACGTTCGCACACCCGAGGAGTTCAACGAAGGCCACATCGAGGGCAGCGTCTCTGCTCCCGGAGGTCAGCTCGTGCAGGCAACCGATGAATACGTCGCCACCCGCAATGCCCGACTTGTACTTGTTGATGACAATGGCGTGCGAGCCACGATGACCGCATCGTGGCTGCAGCAGCTCGGCTGGTCCGACGCAGTGGTGTTAGCTGGCGGCATCGAAGGACATCCGTTGGGAAGTGGCCCGGGCACCCGTCAGCCGGTGCCTGCGGCGCCGATCGTGAAGGTTGCCGAACTTGCCGAGCGGCTGAACGATCATCCCGACACCACCACCGTGCTCGACATCGGCTCCAGTCTGAAGTTCCGCAAACGTGGTCACATCCCTGGCGCGTGGTGGGGCGTGCGCAGCCGGCTTGAGCAGGCTCGAGAAGCCATCGGCGACACCGAGTACCTGGCGATCACCGCGTCTGACGGCCAACTGGCCAAACTTGCTGTCCCCGAAGCCCAATCGCTGTGGCCAAAGACCACCGTCGTTGCGCTCGCCGCTGGCAACAAGGGCTGGCGCCATGCTGGTTACGACATGGAACCCGGCTTCGACCGAGCCACCACCGACGCAAACGACGTTTGGTACAAGCCCTATGACCACGAAGGTGATGTCGTCGAGCAACATATGCGCGACTACCTGACCTGGGAGATCGCACTCGTCGAACAGCTCGACCGCGACCCCACCGTCAGCTTTCCCACCTTCACCTAACAAGACACGGCCGCGGTCCGCGAGTGATCGACGACGTCCGAGACTCGTACGACGCTTCGGTTGACCTGTATACAGAGGTCAATCGTGGTGGTCTCGATAACGACAGACTCCGCCGTGAGTGGACCGCAGAGTTTGCCAAACAAGCTGCCGTTGGCGACGGCCTGGTTGCTGATCTCGGATGTGGGCCCGGATTCGTCACCAACCATCTGGCCCAGCTCGGTTTGAATGTCGTTGGATATGACATCACACCAGCCATGGTCTTGAAGGCGCAGCGCTTGTTTCCTGAGTTGACGTTCGAGGTGGGTGACATCACCGCGTTAGCCGTTGCTGATTCCGCATTCGCTGGAGTCATGTCTCGGTACTCCCTGATTCACATGCCAGTCGACGCACTCGACAATGCCTTCAGCGAGTTCGCCCGAGTGTTCAAGCCCGGCGCCCCTGCCCTGGTGTCGTTCTTCGCCGCAAACTCGGCCGAGAGGCATGGGTCGCCTTTCGACCACAAGGTCACAACCGCCTACGAACTTTCCCCGACACCATCGTGAGCACGATGCAAGCCGCCGGGTTCGACGACTTCAAGATCGGCGTCCAAGGCCCATCAGAAGGTCAACGCCCGCTCGATCACGCAACACTCCTGGCTCACCGTGCCAGCAGCTGATCGCGTCGATAACAAGTAGCACGGTTGAACCGGTCATATCGCTCATGGGCATAACGAACGCGTGCCTGGCACCGGTTCGTTAGAAGGTGCCGCCGCAGCGCCAGTACTCCCCGTTGCCCCGGTCCAGAAACTGTTCGTCGACCAGGTAACGGCGCATGGTGGCGACGTCGTCGTTGAACGGTCGTAACAGATCGTTGACTTCGATCTCCTTATAACGCTTGCCAATGTCGAACTGTTGGGCGAGATGATCAAGCACCAGCAGCCGTTTGGTTCGTTTCGCCGGCCACTGAACGAGCTTGCCGTCGGTGAATACCAGGTCGAGCACCCGGGCAACGTCGTCGGGCTGGTCGGAATGCGCTGATACGGGAGCCGGTGGGGCCTCGGCTCGGGCCGCGTGCTGAAACACACCGTCGATGACCGAATACGAATCTGCGTCACCGTCGAGCAGCCCTCCACTGACAAGCCGGGACCCGCTGTCCACCACATCTCGGATGCTGAGACCGGTGGCCTCGGCAACCTCTGCTGCAGCCAAAGGCTCCCCGGCGAGGACAAGCGCGGCCGCAATCTTGCACCGATCGTCATCGGCAAGGAGCCGTACCAACTGCTGCGAGCTCACGGGTGCATCCATGTCACAGTTTTACTCGCCGGGCTTTGTCGGCGACAGCCAATAAGGTCAACCGGTGAGTGCAATCGTGGTATCTGAGCTCGACTACGCACCGCCGGCAGCTGACTCCCTGTTCTTCGATGTCAGTTTCGGTGTTGCGCCAGGCGACCATGCGGCCATTGTTGGTCCCAACGGGGTCGGTAAGAGCACGGTGCTGCGCATCTTGTCCGGGGAGCTTGAAGCCGATGGCGGCGAGGTATCTATTGGTGGAACCTTCCTGACCATGAGCCAGGACGTGGGCATGGGCGACCCCAGCGCTGGCCTCCGAGAAATGCTGCTCGACGTCGCCGAACCAGCACTACGAGCAGCGGGCAAAGCCATGGTTGCTGCCGAAAAGGCGATGAATGACGGCACCGACGACGGCATGCAGTTCGCCGAGGCCATCACCACCTGGGGTGATCTCGGTGGCTACGAGCTCGAAGCCCGATGGGCTGCCGCGGCGGAACGCAGCATCAAAACCCCTGTCGAAGACTTTGCAACTCGTAAGGTCGGCGAACTGTCCGGTGGCGAACGCAAACGGCTCGTACTCGACCTGCTGCTGACATCGGGTGCCGACGTACTCCTGCTCGATGAGCCTGACAACTATCTCGATATCCCGACCCGCGTCTGGCTCGAAGAACAGATCATCAACTGCCCAAGCACCATCTTGATGGTGAGTCACGACCGTTCGTTGCTCGAACGGGTCGCCACCAAGATTGTGGTGCTCGAAGGCTCCGGCTGTTGGGTCCACGGTGGCAGTTATGCCACGTTCCCCGAGGCCCGGGAGAAGCGTCAGGCGCTGCTCGGCGATGCTGTCAAACGTTGGGACCAGGAGGAACGCCGACTCTTCAAACACATGAAGGTCATGAAGGCCCGTGCCGCCTCCAACTTCAAGAACGCAACCAAAGCCAATGCAGCCGAGACCCGGTGGGAGAAGTTCGTGGCCAAGGGACCGCCTCCTCCCCCGGTGCCCGACCAGCAGATCACCGTCGCTCTCCGCGGTGCCGACTCAGCTCGAAGGGTGGTGAACATGGTCGACGTTGCCATCGGCGACCTGTTCTTCCCCTTCTCCGACGAGGTCCACTTCGGCGAACGGGTTGGTCTCATCGGACCGAACGGCACCGGCAAAACCCACCTACTCCGAGCGCTCGCTGGCGAAATCGAGGCCGACGAAGGCACCATTGGACTTGGCCCTCGCACCTCGATCGGCACGTTCAGCCAGATCAATGACCGGCCAGATTTCCTTGGCCGCGAAGCCCTGGACATCGTGCGGGAACGAGTCACCGAAGAAGTGAAGGCCATGAAAGCGCTCGGTCGTTACGGCCTGGCAACCCATGCCCGCCAGGAGTTCGAGACGTTGTCGGGTGGGCAGAAGGCCCGGCTCGAGATCTTGTGTATGGAACTTGAAGGCCACAATGTGTTGCTGCTCGACGAACCGACCGACAACCTCGACATCGAATCATCCGAAGCGCTCGAACAGGCACTCGACAGTTTCGTCGGCACGGTGATCGCCGTAAGTCACGACCGGACCTTCCTCGAAGGACTCGACCGATTCGTGATGATCAACGACGATGGGGCCGTCTATTCATTGCCCGACTACGAAAATGCCATGCAGGCGCTCTCGAATCCAGACGCCATCGACCGAGTCAAGCTCGCCAAACCACTCACGGTGTAGCTCCGCTCCGCTCGGGCCGACATTCGTCGGACATCGTTTCCCGCTCATCCAGCCAAACCACTCACCGCGTAGCTCCGCTCCGCTCGGGCCGACATTCGTCGGACACCGTTTCCCGCTTTAGCCGAGGAGGACGCTGTCATTCACGTCACATCGCTGTTCCACCATGCGGAACGCAGTCGGAGCCGGACTAGGTTGACGGGATGGCTGTGCAATCGATCGAACGAGCTTTCGCGATCTTGCGTGCCCTAGCCGTAGGCCCAAGCGGGGTAACCGAACTCGCCGAACGAGTCGATCTGCCGAAGTCAACAGTGGCCCGGCTGTTGAATGCGCTCGAGACCGAAGGTGCTATCGAACAGGACCAAATCGGCGGCGAGTATCGCCTCGGTCCAGCGATCGAGGAGATCGCTGGCGGGTCCTCGCAAGGGCGCAGTCTGATCGCAGCCGCGCAACCATTCCTCGTAGACCTCAGTGAACAAACCGAGGAAGCGAGCGGCCTCGACATTCTCGAGGGCCGACAGGTGCATTTCATGGACATGGTCGAGTCTGGCCAAGACGTACAGGTCCGCGACTGGACAGGCGAGTCTGGGCCCGCACACTCGCTGTCGGCAGGCATTGCCATCCTTGCCCACCTCGGCGATGCTGCGATACAGGCATACATCGATGGTGGGCTCGAAGCGATGACCCAGTCCACGCTGACCTCAGCAGTCGAACTGCAGGAACGACTGACACAGGTTCGATCGGCAGGTTACGTCTGGGTCTACGAAGAGTTCGCCGAAGGGATCAACTCGGTCGCCGCACCTGTCTTCGGACCCGACGGGGTGGTTGCCGCCCTACGCGTGCACGGTCCCACCTATCGTTTCCCCAACCCGGACCGCAGCCACGACATCGGCCTGCGTGTTGCCGAAGCCGCTCACCAATTGAGTGAACAGTTACAGGAATTTGACCAATAGATCGGACTAACCAATGACACCTGCTGAGTTGAACGCCGCGGTGGCGGCTGGCACGATCGACACGGTTGTTGTCGGGTTCACCGATCACTATGGCCGTCTGCTGGGCAAACGGTTCGACGCAGGGTTCTTCCTCGAGGCCGGACTCACCGACGGCACCCATGCCTGCGATTACCTGCTCACGGTCGACATGGCTATGGAGCCGGTCGAAGGGTTCGACTTCTCGGATTGGAGTGGCGGGTACGGCGACTTCCATCTCGTCCCGGACACTGCCACGTTGCGGCCAGCAGGTTGGACTGACCGCACGGCGATCGTGTTGTGCGATGTTGAGTCGAACGACACCCACCAACTCATCGACGTCGCTCCCCGATCCATCTTGCGCCGCCAGGTCGACCGACTGACCAACGCTGGTTTCCATGCCGCTGCTGCGTCAGAACTTGAGTTCTTCCTCTACCGCGACAGCTACCGCACCGCCCATGAGAAGAACTACCACGGCCTTGACGCTGCCGGCTGGTACGTCGAGGACTACCACCTGGTGCAAGGCGCCAGAGTCGAAGACTATGTGGGGGCGGCTCGGCGAACGCTGAGCGCATCAGAGATCCCTGTCGAGAACTCCAAGGGCGAAGCCGCCATCGGCCAACACGAGCTCAACGTGCGTTACGCGGAAGTCTTGACGATGGCCGACCGCCATGTCGTGATGAAACAAGGCATGAAAGAACTCGCCGACCAGCTCGGCGTGAGTGTTTCGTTCATGGCCAAACCCCATGCCGATCAGCCGGGAAGCAGCTGTCATCTGCACCTATCGCTGTGGCAGGGCAGCGCCAATGCCTTCACGGCTGACGACGGCGATGAGTCCGACATCTTCCGTTGGTTCCTGGGTGGTTGGATGCACCACACGCCCGACCTCATGCCGCTGTACGCACCCACTGTCAACTCGTACAAGCGCTATCAGAGTCAGTCGTGGGCTCCCACGCAGATCGCCTGGTCACACGACAACCGCACCGCATCGTTTCGTATCGTCGGTACCGGTGCCAGCCGCCGGATCGAATGCCGACTGCCCGGCGCCGACACGAACCCGTATCTAGCGTTTGCTGCCGCGATCGCAAGTGGACTCGACGGCATCGAGCAACACATCGAACCTCCTGTCGAACTGGTTGGCGACGCGTATACAAGCGATGCCCCAGCGATCGAGACCACACTGAGCGCTGCCAATGACCGGTTCCGGGCGAGCACCGAAGCTCGCCGGCTGCTTGACGATTCCGTCGTTGATCACTATGCACACCACTTCGCTATGGAAGTTGCTGCCAGTGAACGAGCCGTTACCGATTGGGAACGTCGTCGCTATTTCGAACAGATCTAAAACCCGCTACGTCTAGTCATTGACCGACATCGATGTGTTGCACCCCGCTCAGGTGCGGCTGACCGCACCGCTCTACGGGTAGCCAACGGGCCGCGGCTAGCCGTGTGACGAAAGCGCCACCACTCCCGCAGGGCACGCCACTACCCTCGCTCCCGATGAGGTTCATTCGCGTACTTCGCTGGTTGCTGGTGTACACCATCTTGGCGACCGCCTGCTCCGCTTCTGGCGAAGTGTCTGAGTCGGCACCGTTCGACGCCGTATTGATTGAACTATTCGGTACCAACGACACCGACGCGTACTTGGCAGACACCGAACGGGCCGCTGCTGAAATCGTGGCCACATGCATGCGCGATGCCGGCTTCGAGTTCCGGCTCTCACCAACCATCGAGACTCTCGATCCGCCCCAGCGCATGGATCTTGAAGCTGCCCGCACCGACGGATTCGGGATTATCGTCGGATTCCGGTTCCAACTGAGCCAGTTCGACCTCGACCCCGTTCAACTCGACCCCAACGAGCGGTACCTCCGCACTCTCTCCGGTGCTGAGTTCAGCCGATTCTTCTTCACGCTCGATGGTCCCGAACCCGAACCAGGGCAACGGAGCGAAGGAGGCTGCAACACCCAGGCCAGCGAAGAGGCATATGCCGATTGGCTTCGGTTCTCCGAAGCGTTACCCAACTTCACCGCCATGGGCGAAGAACGCGACACGCACCCCGACTGGTTGGCAGCCCGAAGCGAATGGCGAGAATGCATGTTCGACCGCGGGTTTGACTACGCCGAGCCCGACGCGATTCGAACCGACGTCATCTCCCGCATGAGAGACACCGTCAACGAGGTCTACCCCGGAGGCCAGCTGCCCGTGATCGAAGTCGCCGGGACCCCAACCGTCGACGCCCAGGTAGATGCGCTTCTCGACGAACTCGCGCAGTTCGAACGAGCTGCGGCAGTTGCCAATATTGCATGCACCGAACCAGTCGCCGATCAGTTCGACGCCGTTGAACGACTCGTGCAACAAGCCTTCGTTGAACGCAACCAGGCCACCATCGACGAACTCCTCGCCGCCACCAGATGAGTCCAGCGTGACCCTGCCTATCAAGGTGATCCGGAGCCAGCGGCGCAAGAAGTCCAGCGCCGCGCGAGTCGTGAACGGCATCATCGAGGTCCGGATCCCGGCATGGATGAGCACGGAGCAGGAGACAGAGGCGGTAGCAACCCTGACCGCACATATTGAGAAGAAACATGCCATCGCCGAAACTGGCGTTGACCTCATGGCACGGGCTCGCACACTGGCCCACGTCTACAAGCTGCCGGTACCGCGCAAGATCACATGGGTCACGAATCAGAACACGCTGTGGGGATCCTGCTCATTCGACGACGGCGTCGTGCGCTTGTCTTCGCGACTGCTCACCACGCCCGATTGGGTACTGGATTATGTGATCCTGCACGAGATCACCCACCTGGTCGAATCCGACCATGGGCCTGAATTCCAGCGGCTGATGGAGCGGTATCCGAAAGCCGAGCGCGCCGAAGGCTTTCTAGAAGCAATGGCGCTGGGCTTTACGAGCTGAGCACTGATTCGCGCCACGTATTGGTGGCCTCTACCTGGTTGAAGGTGAAGACATGCATGCCGGTCACCCCTAGATCGAGCAAGTCGCTGCTGAGCGGCAGCAACAGGTCGTTGGGGTCATAGGAGATCGTGGTCATCATCTTGACGACCGCACCCACGTTCTTGCGCAGGTATTTCAACGAGTCTCCAATGCCCAATCGTGCGCCCATCGTCAGCAACTTCGCCTTGTCGACCACCCCAGAGATACCCAGATGCACGGGAAGGGTGAGCCCCATCTCGCGTTCGACACGAAGCCATTTGGCGATGGCATCGGGGTCAAAACACATCTGGGTGCTGCAGTAACCGTTCACACCCGCTTCGGCCAGAAGACGCTGTTTCTCATGCAGCGCCCACCGAAGTGTTTTGTGAGACAGGAACGCATGGCCGTCGGGATAGGCGGTAACACCAATGGTGTCGATGCCATGGTTTGTGGTCAGGAAGTCAGCCAAGAACTCGACCGCTCCCGGGTACTCGCCAGGCACTTCAGCATCGCCGCCAACGATGAAGATCTGCCTCAGGCCAAGCTCCCGACACCACTCGGCGAGCTCGACGGTGTGGGTGTGGTCGCGCACCATACGAGCAGATACATGCGGGATAGGCACGAAACCTTGGCTCTGCAGTTCGGCGGTGAGTCGCTGGGTCTCTTCGATGCCTTTGGTCGGCGAACACGTGACCGAGACTTCGGCACCAGCCGGAAGCGCTTGCACCGCAGCGTCCAGGCTCTTCAGCGGCACCAGCTCAAAAGTGAGCTCGTCGATGAGTGTCACCCGATGCGCTTTCGCTTCGGGCGATTCGTCGTACTTCTTCGTTCCAAACACTGCCATGAGAATATGTTCTTTCGAGCTAGCTCAGGTTGATGACGTTGCCGTCGGCGTCGATGTCAATGTTTGCGGCGGCTGGGGTTCGTCCAAGTCCGGGCATGGTGCGCATGTCGCCGCAGAGCGGGTAGATGAAACCGGCGCCGACGCTGGCGCGAACTTCGTTGACCGGGAGCGTGAAGCCCTTCGGGGCACCCTTAAGTTTGGGGTCGTGCGATGTCGACAGATGCGTCTTTGCGATACAGACCGGTAGGTGACCAAACCCTGACGCTTCGTAGAGTTCGATCGACTTGTTCGCAGCAGGGCTGTACTCGACATCGGCGGCGCCGTAGACCTTGGTGGCGACCGTCATGATCTTGTCCTTCAGGCTCATTTCGTCGGGATACAGCACCTTGAAGTGGGATTCTTCTTCGGCTGCCTCGGCGACGGCATGGGCAAGCTCAGCTGCACCCGCGCCACCGTCGGAGAAGTGGGTGGTGATCGCAGCTCGAGCGCCGTACTCCTCGGCGATCTCCTTGATTGCGGCGATATCAGCGTCGTGGTCGCCAGGGAAGACATTGATGGCAACAACCGGCGTGACGCCATGGATGTGCATGTTCTCGAGCTGTTTGCGCAGGTTGTCGCCGCCTTGATGCACCTCGTCGGGGTTTTCGGCAAGCAACGCTTCGGGGAGCGGCTTGCCGGCCACGATCTTGTGGTTGCCCGAGTGAGCCTTGAGACCGCGGACCGTGGCCACAAGCACTGCCGCATCAGGGGCGATGCCGGAGTAGCGGCACTTGATATTGAAGAAACGCTCAGCGCCCATGTCGGCGCCAAAACCGGCCTCGGTGAGCAGGAAGTCCCCGGTGTGAATGCCAATTTGATCGGCAACAATTGAGCTATTACCGGTGGCGATATTGCCAAACGGGCCGGTGTGCACCAGCGCCGGCTGGCCTTCGAGCGTCTGCATCAGGTTGGGCTTGATGGCTTCTTTCAAGATGACGGCCATGGAGCCAGCAACCTTCAGCTCCTCGGCCGTGACCGGGGTGCCAGCTTTTGTGTAACCAACCACGATGCGGCCGAGGCGGGCTCGCAAGTCCTGCAGGCCGGTGCACAACGCAAGTGCGGCCATAACTTCGGAGGCTGCGGTGATATCAAAACCGGTCTCGCGGGGCACGCCGTCGAGGCGACCACCCAAACCGATAGTGATATTGCGCAACGCCCGATCGTTGACATCAAGCACCCGTCGCCAAGTGATGTTGTGAATATCCAACGCCAGTTCGTTGCCGTGGAACAGATGAGCATCGAGCATGGCGGCGCACATGTTGTGAGCTGCGGTCACCGCGTGCATGTCGCCAGTCAGGTGAAGGTTGAACTCTTCCATCGGAATGACCTGGCTGTAGCCACCTCCTGCGGCGCCTCCCTTGATGCCAAACGTTGGGCCCATCGATGGCTGGCGGATCGCGATGGTGGCCTTGCGACCAATGTGGCCGAAACCTTGGCCAAGGCCCACCGTGGTTGTTGTCTTACCTTCGCCGAGGGGTGTGGGCGTTATTGCCGACACCACCACGTACTTGGCCTTGGGGCGATCGGCCATTGCGGGGATGGCATCGAGCGAGATCTTGGCTGCGACCTTGCCATAGGGCTCGAGGAATTCGTGGGCGATGCCAGCAGTATCGGCAATCTCAGTCAACGGCCGCAATGGCGCTGCTTGTGCGATCTCAAGATCCGACGGAAAACTCATTGGCGCCCCCTTGGCTGCTGAAGTCAGACACTACCATGTCGTTCCGCATTGTGGTTTCGTTCCACCATACGGAACCATCGAGTACCCGTTGTGACTCATCTCGGTTCTCGTTGTGTCGCTCCTGTGGCCGGTAGCACAACGTTCACGAACACACTGCCCAGAGTGTTCGTGCGCGACTATGTACAGGTGCCCAGTCTGTATCCCGATGCTGTTACTGCCGAATCGATCAGACGTTTCACGTCTTTGCTCGCCGACGCATCCAGAGATGCCAACCCCCGCACATCTGTCCCCACTTGCGGAGACTGGACGCTCGATGATCTGCTGTGGCACCTCACCGAGGTGCAGGACTTCTGGACGTTTGTCATCGCGACCCGACCGAACCCACCCAAGGACTACGAGCAGCCAGAGCGCACTTCGGGACGACGCCTTATCGCCATGCTACGACACGCTGCTACCGGACTAGCAGAGGCACTCGACAATGCTGGCGCCAATGAACCAGCATGGAGTTGGGCTGACGAGCAAACGGTTGGTTTCACCATTCGTCGTCAAACCCACGAGGCCCTGATCCATTGCATCGACGGGTTTCTCGCTCTCAATCTGTCCTTGCCCCGGGTGTCCGCTGAGCTCGTCGCCGACGGCATCGACGAGATCGTGCACGTGTTTTTGCAACCGAACGCCGATGATGTCGATGACGATCCAAAGACCTTCGGCACGATCACGATTCACGCCACGGACACCCACGATCGTTGGACAATCAACATGGGTGAGGGCGATTGCACGATCGCTGGCGCAGCATTGCACCTGAACCTATGGCTTTGGGGCCGGGGGCGGACATGGCCGCTTACCGTCAGTGGTGCAGCCGAGCAGGCCGATCTACTCCGCGCCGAAATAGCCAGCAAGACCAACTAACTCGAACCATTGCAGCGACGGGGGCGTCGACCTCGCGCCGGATCTCAAAGTCGTGATCTCGTGCGGCGAGATCACCAGTGGGTCAATAGCCGAGCGAACGATCGAGCAACGGGAATGGCTCTTGACCGGCTCGCAGCCGGGCGATGTTTGCCGCGATAAGTGTCGCTGCACTACCCACCTGAGTCATGCCCGAGATATGTGGCGTAAGGGTCACAGCCGGGTGTGTCCATAACGGCGAATCGTCGGCTGGGGGCTCCGGCTCGGTGACATCTAGCACCGCAGCCGCGATCGGCCCATTGTTGAGCGCCTCAATCAAGTCGCCTTCGTCAGCCAACACGGTCCCTCGGCCGACGTTCACGAAGATGGAGCCAGGAACGAACTGCGCAAGACGCTCAGAGGTCAACAAACCTGCTGTTGCATCGGTGCTCGGCAACACGTTGATGACCGCATCGCTGTTACCAAGGAAGTCCTCGAGTTCATCGTGGCCGGCATAGTGCGTAACGCGTTCTTCGTCTCGGCCCGATCGAGTCCAAGCATTCACAACATAACCAAGGTCGCCGAACGCCCGACTGATCCGCGACCCGATCTCGCCATAACCGAGAACGCCTACTCGGTACTTGTACGGCTGGGTGTGCTCAAGCACCTTCCACTCGCCGCGATGTTGTGCAGACTCGAGTTCGCTGAACCTGCGTTGGTGACGCAACACCCATGCGACCGCATACCCAGCCATCTCGTTGGCCATCTCCGGATCTGCAAGCCGCACAACCGGCACATCGATGCCGGGCTTCTGCCACTGCTCGGTACCGGCGCCCTGACACAAGATGCATTGCAGGTTCGGAAGCGTCGCTAGGTCCGCTCGGCTCATACGCCAGGCGATCATGTACTCGATCTCGGCGGGATCACCGACCTCGGGCCACACACGCAGATCCTCGTTTGGCATCTGCGCCCGCAACTCAGCTGCCCACTCTTCTATTCGACTCGAAGGACTCACCAGAATTGCCACCCGCAGAAACCTACCGCCATGCCCACAACGAACCGGTGTGGGGACGACGCGTTAGCGGCTGGTTCGTTGAGACGTGCGCCGGAGCGGCTGTGTTGGCGACCCGAGTCGAGGTATTGCCCGAATAACAGGCCGAAGAGTGCGTGAGTCACGCCGTCAACTACGTTGGCGATATGACGGACGCACTCTTCGATTTTTCCGACCAAGTTGTAGTAATCACCGGTGGCAGCCGGGGTATGGGCCGCTCGATGGCTCTGGCCTTTGCAGAGCGAGGCGCCAACATTGTGGTGGCAAGCCGCAAGATCGAGGCGTGTGAAGCTGTCGCTCGTGAAGTCGAGGCGCTTGGGCGCCAGGCGCTCCCGGTCGCCTGTCATGTCGCGAATTGGGACGACGTCGGCCGACTCGTCGACGCCGCCTACGAACGCTTCGGCAAGATCGATGTGCTCATCAACAACGCTGGCATGTCACCGCTGTACAAGAAAGTCAGTGATGTCACCGAGGAACTCTTCGACAAGGTCGTCGGTGTCAACCTCAAAGGCCCGTATCGGCTCATGGCCTTGGTCGGTGAACGGATGGTTGAAGCCGGCAGCGGCAGCATCATTAATGTCAGCAGCACCGCCTCGGAGCAGCCCACACCACATGCTGAGCCATACGCCGCGTCCAAGTCGGGCCTGAACAGCCTGTCGCGGTCCTTCGCCCACGCTTTCGGGCCAACTGTGCGAGTCAACACGATTATCCCTGGGCCGTTCCTGACCGACATTTCGAAGGCATGGGACCTCGAGGCGTTCGAGAAGATTGCCAAGGAACAGTACGCGCTTGAGCGTGGTGGTCAGCCAGATGAGATCGTTGGTGCCGCTCTCTACCTGGCCGGGCCGGCCAGCACGTTTACCACCGCGGCCGAGATTCGCGTCGACGGCGGCACCTGAGTCCAGACCACATTTCAGCCGGGTCCCAGACCACATTTCAGCCGGGCCATTGTCTAGGGCAGCGCCCTGTC
>DNHM01000150.1 GCA_003485885.1 Acidimicrobiaceae bacterium | reverse complement strand
GAAGAGTTCAAGGGCACCGGCAATATGGAGCTACGACTCTCTCGCGATGCTGCTGAGAAGCGCATGTGGCCGGCGGTGGACATTTCTGCCAGCTCAACCCGTCATGACGAGCTGTTGATGAGCTCCAAGCACGTCGGAGCAACGACCAAGATGCGTCGAGTGCTCGATGCCGTCGGCGACGAAGGCAAGTCCAAGACCGTCGCGTCGCTCGACCTGCTGCTCGACCGGCTCACAAACTTTAGGACGAACGCCGACTTCCTCAACGAAGTCGCGAAGTCGAAATAGCAGACACGCCAGTGTGATGTCACAGCGGTTTGCTGACGAAGGCAACGACTGCGAGCACCGCAGCAGCGACAACACAGGGGTTCCCAGGGCGACCGCATCGGGGTGAGCGCGGTGATGGGTGTGAACAGACACGGTGTTATCGCGCTGCGTGCCACCGGCCAGAACAGAATGGATCCACCCCGCACCTGTCGTTGCAACCGTAACGAGCTCCATGGGCCACCGAAGTTACCTGCCTCGTGCAAACGCCGCCCGATCAAAGCTCGCATCCGAACGGTCTCGAGAACCTGACACAAGAGCAGAACAAACACAATAAAACAAAGGCGCTCGGTGGCGTTGTTAAACCCTCAAGGAGCCCTTTAGACTGTTTGAGCCTTGTTTACGACGCGTCAAAGAGTGTCTATTTCTCTTTCGCGCGTCTCTTCATGAGCTCCTTTTCCTTCCTGGCATCGTTCTCGATGCGTCCCCACTACTAGGAGTTACACGTGGCAACTCGCGCTACAGCGCCTGTGCGTTACTCGTTCGGCAACCTCGAAGATGTTCTCGAACTTCCTGACCTCATTGCTATCCAGACCGAATCGTTCCAATGGTTCTTGGACCATGGTTTGCAGCAGATCTTTCGCGACATCAGTCCGATCACGGACTTCTCCGAAAACCTGCAGCTCGAACTTGAGTTCGACGCAACCGACGAAGACCTTCGACCACCACCGAAGTTCACCGAGGCAGAATGTAAACGTCAAGACATGACGTTTAGCGCCCCGATCTTCGTGCGGGCGCGTTTCATGAACGCCGAAACTGGTGAAATCAAAGAACAGACCGTGTTCATGGGTGACTTCCCCATGATGACCGAGACCGGCACGTTCATCATCAACGGCACCGAACGTGTTGTCGTATCACAGTTGGTTCGCAGCCCAGGCGTGATCTTCCAGCCTGGCGAGCGTTACCGCCTGCGTAACCTCAGCAAGCATCAGCTTGTTACCGGCACCATCCACCCTTACCGCGGTGAATGGATCGAGTTCGATGTCGAGCAAAAGCCTGGCAAGGACGTCACCGCTGGTACCCGCGTTGCTCGCAAGCGCCGCTTGTCGATGTTCACGCTTATCCGTGCCCTCGGCTTCGACGAAGAGAACGCACCTGGTTTCTTGCCAGCGTTTGTTCGCCACTTCGACTTCCTCGAAGGCCAGTGGGAAGAAGACCAGACCAAGCTGCTGGCGCAGACCCAAGACGAAGCACTGCTTGAGATCTACAAGCGTGTTCGCCCAGGCGAGCCACCATCAGTTGAATCTGCTCGTAACTACTTCCGCAGCGCGTTCTTCGAGAGCCGTCGTTACGACCTGAGCCGGGTTGGTCGTTACAAGCTGAACCGCAAGCTTGGTCCAGAAATCAAGCGCATCGAAGAAACCTTCGGTATCGACCTCGAAGGTCCAGATGAGGATCATCCCGTACTTACGCCGGCCGAGGTTCTCGCCAGCTGTACCTACCTGCTGCACCTCGTGCGGGCAGAACCTGGCTACCGCCTCGATGACCAGGACCACTTCGCCAACCGTCGTATCCGTTCCGTGGGGGAACTGATTCAGAACCAGGTTCGCATTGGTCTTAGCCGTATGGAACGTGTCGTGCGCGAGCGCATGACCACCCAGGACGTCGAAGCAATTACGCCGCAGACGCTCATCAACATCCGTCCCGTGGTTGCAGCGGTCAAGGAGTTCTTCGGAACCTCCCAGCTGTCGCAGTTTATGGACCAGGTCAACCCGCTTTCTGGTCTGACTCACCGTCGTCGCCTGTCAGCGCTCGGCCCAGGTGGTCTCAGCCGTGAACGTGCCGGCTTCGAAGTACGAGATGTGCACTTCAGTCATTACGGTCGTATGTGTCCGATCGAAACGCCAGAAGGCCCGAACATCGGCCTTATTGGTGGCCTCGCCAGCTTCGCTCGCGTCAACGCCTTCGGTTTCATTGAGTCTCCTTACCGAGAGGTTCACGACGGTGTCGTCCAGCACGACATCATCCGTTACCTCGCCGCTGATGAGGAAGAGGAATACGTTGTTGCACAGGCCAACGCCGAACTGAACCCCGATGGCACCTTCGCCACCGACAAGGTTCTCGTTCGTCGCTCGCCACAGGCAGCAACCCTCGAAGGACTCCGTCTCCAGCTGGAACAGGATGTCTTCTTCGGTGCTACCACCGAGATCTCGTACGTGCCCGGCAAAGAAGTCCAGATGATGGACGTTTCGCCAAAGCAGATCATTTCGATCGCTACTGCACTTATCCCGTTCCTTGAGCACGACGATGCAAACCGCGCCCTGATGGGTGCGAACATGCAGCGCCAGGCTGTGCCATTGCTGCGAGCAGAAGCTCCCTACATCGGTACCGGTGTCGAGGCTCGTGCCGCAAACGATGCCGCCAACATGATCCTTGCGCTCGACGACGGCACCATCGCTGAAGTCAACGGCAATTCGATTGTGATCGACTACGCAGAGCTCGGCCGCCACACACACGTGCTGGCGAAGTTCAACCGTTCGAACCAGGAC
>DNHM01000398.1:1538-2513 GCA_003485885.1 Acidimicrobiaceae bacterium | reverse complement strand
CCTGGGCTCCAGCGACCTGGGCTTCAGCGACCAGGGGTCCGGCTGCAAGGACCATGCAGGATGTATCACCGGCGTGTGCGACGTTGCATCGGGAACCGAAATCGTCACGGGGTGCGGCTAGTTATCCGGCGGGAAAGGCCACGGCGACGTCGCCGGTGAACGCCAGGCCAACCTTGTCGCCACGTTGCACGGTGGTGGTGGGACTGCACCGCACCCGAAGCAGGCCTCCGTCGCTATGTTTGTCCGCTGGGGTGCGCACAAAGACCATCGCATCGTGGCCGTAGTACTCGACGAGATCAACCGTGGCATCGCCATGGTCGAGCAGCGTGATTTGTTCCGGCCGGAACAACACATCGACGTCGCCGTTCGCGACGCTGACAGCGATGCGGCCGCACGGTGAATCGGCCTTGCCATCAGAAGCGGTTGCACGAATTAACGACCCAGCACCCACAAATTCGGCGACTGCCCGATCGGCAGGTTCGGTGTACAGGCCCTGGGGCGTGTCCACTTGCACGATGCGCCCTTCTCGCATAACGGCCACCTGATCACCAAGCACAAAGGCTTCTTCCTGGTCGTGGGTGACGAAGATAGCGGTGATACCGAGTTCGTGGAGTAGTCGATGGACGTCGGTGCGGACCTCGATGCGCAGTGCTGTGTCGAGGTTGGAGAACGGTTCGTCGAGCAGTAGCACGGCTGGTTGGGGTGCGAGCGCTCGTGCCAAGGCGACCCGCTGTTGCTGCCCGCCCGAAAGGGTTGCCGGCATGCGATCGCTGAGATCTTTTAGCCCGACAAGCTTGAGCGCTTCTGCAACTCGATTTCCTTTGCGCTCGGAACGGGGGAGTCCATAGGCAACGTTGGCTTCGACACTGAGATGGGGGAAGAGTGCCCAGTCTTGGAAAACCATGCCGACTCGACGCTGCTCGGGTGGAACCCAGTGTCCATCACCGGCAACGCAGGTGTCACCGATGGTGATAT
>DNHM01000398.1:0-1525 GCA_003485885.1 Acidimicrobiaceae bacterium | reverse complement strand
GGCGCTGCGTCGTAGGCATGGTGAACGCCGCTGACTGTTACGTCTGGCGCGTGGACGGCGAATGTCACGATGCGGCAGTGACCACAATGCGACTGGTCGTGCCAGAACCAAGGCCGACCGGTGTGCCATCGACGCGGACGGTTGCTGTGCCGTCGGGGGCGATCGAGAGCATGGTGCCAACGCGGCCTGGCATCAGGCCCGAGCTCTCTAAGAACTCAAGTTGGCCGGTTTCGAATTCAAGTTCTTCAGGAATCCGGATGACCGTAAAGTTGGCGCCGGTGGCGATCTTGGCCAGCACCATTGCGTTTGCCGGTTCGGTGTAGCTGCTGCCCGGAATCGGGTTTCCGTGGGGGCAGGTAGTCGGGTCTTCGAGCACACGAAGCATGGCGGTCTCGACCTCGGGTGAAATGACATGTTCCCATCGCCCGGCCTCGTGGTGAGCGGTCGTCCAGTTCAGGCCCAAGATGTCGGTCAAGAAGCGCTCGGCGAGTCGGTGGCGTCGAACCATGGTGGTAGCAAGTGCCTGTCCGGAGTGGGTCAGCACGATGTGACCCCTGTCGTCGACAGCGACAAGGCCTTCGGTGTCCATGCGGCGAATCATTTCGGAGACAGCGGGCCGAGACACATCAAGACGTTCGGCGATGCGGGCCTGAATGACGGTGATGCCGTCTTCGGCGAGCTCGTAGATTGTCTCGGTGTATTCCTCGAACGCCGGATGATGTTCGGTCGAGTCGTAACTCATCAGTGCACCCTACCGGTTTGCGGTGGGCCGTGCCGAACACTGCAGTATGGCAGCATCACATATTTTTGTTAGGCAACCTTTACTTTCTGGGGGAAGCTCGTTATCGTGCCCCCTCATGACAACGGCATTCACGACGGTGCGACCAACAGCGAAGCGACAAGCGGTTGCGGGACGAACAACGGTACGGCTTGCGGCACTGCTGCTCGTCGTCGCCACCATTGCCGTAGCGTGCGGCAACAGTGACATTCCCGAACCGCTCGACGGCGTGGCCGCCGATATCTATGGCGGTGACTGTGTAGCTCTCGACGGACGTGAGGTCACGATCTATTCGGGTCGCAGCGAGAACCTGATGGACCCGGTCTTGAGCGCCTTCCAATGCGAAACAGGTATCGAGGCCAAGGTGCGATATGACAGCGCCACCAACCTGGCACTCACCCTGGCCGAAGAAGGCGATCGCACCGAGGCCGATGTATTCCTCAGCAATAGTCCGGGGCCTATCGGCTTTCTTGAGCAGCGTGGGTTGCTGGGCGAACTCGATGCCGACGTTCTTGCACTTGTTGCTATCCAGAACCGTTCCGACGAGGGTTCGTGGGTCGGTTTCTCCGGCCGTAAACGGGTTGCCGTGTACAACGTTGATTCGGTGAGTGCAGACGAACTGCCGGAATCGGTCTTCGAGCTCACCGATGCGAAGTGGCGTGATCGAGTGGCTATTCCTGGCACGAACGGTTCGTTCCTGGACTGGTTCACGGTCTTCCGTGCTCAAGAGGGCGACGATGTCGCTAC
>DNHM01000040.1 GCA_003485885.1 Acidimicrobiaceae bacterium | reverse complement strand
GACTTCGGTGGCCACACCCATGACGGTTGAGTAGGCCGAGACCAACAGCAGATTGGGATCGGTTTGCCGCATATGGCCGCGGCGCATTTCGAGCGACAGAAATAGCCGAGCGCGAGCGATGGTTGGTTCCATGGCCCTTGTTGCTCGGGCCGACCATTCGCCGCCCAACCGCATGACTTCTCGCAAGATGCCTAATCTGGCGGGCTGCCGCACCGCGATACGGAACACGGCGTGGACCACCGCCTCGACCGCAGGCCAGCCGGTGCGGCCCGTGCCTGCAGCGATCAGCGTCTGACCAAGGTCTCCGATCGCGGAGTCGATCGTCGCTTCGAAGAGCTCGGCTTTTGAGCCAAAGTGGTAGAGCACCGTCTGCTTGCGAACCCCCAGAACTTCGGCAAGGTCGTCGAGCGAGACAGCAGCGTAACCGCGGGTTCCGAACGCATCGATGGCCTCGGCCAAGATGCGTGTTCTCGTATCAGGGGTGTCCACAGTCACGGCCACGCCATAGATCGTAGGCCAAACCATCAGCTTCTCTACCAACTGGTACACGGCGTCTACCAGTTGGTAAGGTGATTGGATGGCTGGAGCTGACACGAGTGAGATAGCGGCGGCGCTCGACGGAAAGCGGATCGCCATCACTGGCACGACCGGGTTTCTGGGAACCGCCTTGGTCGAACGACTCCTGCGCAGTGTTCCCGGTTGCAGGCTCGTGCTGATGATCCGGCCAGGCCGCCGAGGCGTCCAGAATCGTGTCGACCGCGAGATCTTGCGCAATGATGCCTTCGATCGACTCCGCGAAGAGTTCGGCAAAGACGGCTTCGCAGAGATGGCAGCCAACCGCATCCTGCCCATCGCGGCCGACATCACCAAAGGAGGCCTCGGCCTGGACGACGAAGGGCGCGCCGCCCTCGCCAGCTGCGACATTGTCATCCACTCGGCCGCCTCGGTGTCATTCGACAATCCGCTCGATGTTGCGATCAATACCAATCTCTGCGGTCCGATCAATCTGATCGAGACGCTGCACGATCTCAACGTCACCCCTCACTTGGTCGCGGTGTCAACCGCGTACGTTGCCGGCACCCGTAAGGGCGATGCCTTCGAAGAACTGCTGCAAGACGGCGCCTATGCCATCTCGGTCGACTGGCGCAATGAGATCGAGACCGCCCGCCGGGCCCGCGTTCGCAGCGAAGACGAAAGCCGCACCACGGCTTCGCTCAAGAAGTTCGGTAAAGAAGCCAAAGACGAACTCGGCGCAGCGGGCGGCAATGCTCTCGCCAATAAGACGGAGCAGCTCCGTGAACGCTGGGTCCGCCAAGAACAGGTCGACCTCGGTCTCGCTCGCGCCGCGTCGCTGGACTTCAGCGATGCCTACGCCATGACCAAAGCCATGGCCGAAAGTGCAATGGCCGAATTACGCGGCGACATTCCGCTCAGCATCGTGCGGCCATCGATCATCGAATCGAGCTGGGCCGAGCCGTTCCCCGGCTGGATTCGCGGCTTCCGCATGGCAGAACCAGTGATCATCGGCTTTGGCCGCGGTCTGCTCACCGACTTCCCAGGGACCCCCGAAGGCATCCTCGACACGATTCCCGTGGACCTCGTCGTTGCAACCCTTGTTGTAGTTGCTGGCAAGGGGCCAGCCGAAGATGGGTCCGTGCAGGTCCTGCAATCCACCAGCGGAGCCGAGAACCCGTTCCGGATGGGCCAGTTCCACGCGTGGACCACCGAGTTCTTCCGAGCAAACCCAATCTACGACGACTTCGACCAGCCAATCGCCCCACCTCGCTGGACGTTCCCGGACAAGAACAAGATCACGACCCAGATGTATCGGGCCCGATCAGGTTTGGATCGGGCCAGCAAGGTCATGCGGGCGCTGCCCGTCCGTGGCCAACGAGCCCAACTCGCAGCCACCATCGACGAACGCAAAGAAAACCTGGAACAGGCGATCGGCTACGTCGATCTTTACGGCAAATACGTGGTGTGCGAAGCGCTCTATCACTGTGAGAACACGCTGGCCATGCACGCCAGCCTGACTCCCGAAGACCAAACCACGTTCCAGATGGATCCCAAAATCATCGACTGGCACCACTATTCGGTCGACATCCATCTGCCCTCTGTGCTGGAACAGGGACGGGTCAAGACAGCACCATCGGGCAAGAAGGGCGCCGCATTCGGTCGCAGTGATCGGCTCCGCGAACAGGTGCTCGACGAACGACGTCAGCTTGCAGCCTTCGATCTTGAGAACACATTGATCCAGTCAAACGTTGTGGGTTCGTGGGGCTGGCTTGCGACCCGCAACCTCAATCGCACGCAACGAGCTCGCGTGGCGCTTAAGGCTCTGGGCGAAGCCGCCAGTCTGCAACGGCTGGACCGCCGCGATCGGGTAGAGTTCTTGCGCCATTTCTACCGCCGCTACGACAATGCGCCGGTCGAACAACTTGAACGCGATGCCGCCGAACTGTTCAGTGACTTGTTGGTGAAGAACGCGTTCCCTAATGCAATTCGCCGGGTACGTATGCATAGGGCCGCTGGCCATCGCACTGTTCTCATCACTGGTGCGCTCGACTTCATCGTGAAGAACCTCGAACCGCTCTTCGACGACATCATCTGTCCGTCACTCGAACAGGAAAATGGTCGCTACACCGGCCGCATGTTGCATGCGCCGCCAATCGGTGAGATGCGAGCCGAGGCGCTACGCCAGTACGCCGCCGAGCACAATCTCGATCTGCAAGAGTCTGTTGCCTACGCCGACTCAACCAGCGATCTGCCGATGCTCGAAGCCGTGTCGTTCCCCGTAGCGGTGAACCCCGACACCAAACTCGCCATGCTGGCCCGCCGCCGCGGCTGGCTCGTCGAGAACTTTTCCCCCGCCCCCGGTGGCGAACACAAGATCCTGCCAGTAGCCCCCTACCTGCCCCGCGCTCGTCGCAGCGCCTAACTGAAAAGTTATGTTCCCCTGGGGAACATAACTTTTGATCCCACTTATGGCTTTACAAGACCGCACACCTCGACCAGGACTCGTCCTCGAAGTCGACAAGTCCA
>DNHM01000492.1 GCA_003485885.1 Acidimicrobiaceae bacterium | reverse complement strand
CGATCATGACTGCTCGATCATGACGCTGAGTGCGATCGTCTTGGCTGCTGGCAAGGGCACTCGGATGAAAAGTGATCTGCCCAAGCCGCTCCACACCGTGCGAGGTCGCTCGCTTCTTGGCTGGGTAATCCATGCACTCGAAGGTGCAGATCTTGAGAGTGTCGCGGTTGTTGTCGGCCATGGCCGCGAGTTGGTCGTCGAGTCGCTAGATGCGACCTTCGATCGTCACTTCTTGTATGCCGAACAGCTCTCGCAGCGCGGCACCGGCGATGCCGCTGCGGTAGGTCTGGCTGAGCTTGATCTGTTTGACAACAGTTTTAGCGAAAATGATCATGTGCTGATCGTGCCTGGTGATACGCCGTTGCTCACCAATGCCACAATCGCTGCATTGGTCGAGAGCCACCTCGCCAGCGGCGCCGCCGCAACGGTTGTCACCGCAGTGCTCGATGATCCTGCGGGTTACGGGCGGGTGTTGCGGTCCGACAACGGGGGAGTGACAGCGATCGTCGAAGATCGCGATGCCACACCGGAACAACGAACTATTCGTGAGATCAACGGTGGCATGTACTGCTTCCGACGTTCGTTACTTGCGCCTGCACTTCGGATGATCTCGAGCAACAATGCCCAGGGTGAGATGTACCTGACCGATGCGATCGGCGTTCTCGTCGAAGCCGGACACCCGGTTAATGCATTCATCGCCGATCCGGTTGAAATCAGCGGCGTGAACGACCGGTCACAGCTGGGCTACGCAGGGGAACACCTGGGGGCTCGGATCGCCGACACCCACATGCGCAATGGCGTTACGATCGTGCAGCCATCCTCCACCGTGATCGATGTAACGGTCGTGATCGAACCCGATGTTACGGTGCATGCTGCCACGACCCTCCACGGGGCGACCACGGTAGAGACTGGCGCTGTTGTTGGGCCGAACTCGTACCTCGTCGACGCCACGATCAAATCCGGGGCCCGTGTTGTGAGTTCGATGGTTACCGGCGCCACGGTGCAAGCAGGAAATTTGGTTGGGCCGTTCGAACATCGTTGCGCAGATAGTGACAATAATTGACCGTGTGGTCACCTCGCTAAGCATGAGCACCAACTAGGTTCGCTGACTCGCGGCGAGAGCCATCACTGTGGAGAATCCACCATGGAACTATCAGCCAAGAAACGCCTCCTTCTGATCAGTGGCCGGGCCCATCCAGAGCTGGCCGAGGAAGTCGCAGCGTTACTCGAGGTCGATTTGATCGACGCCAACCTGTCCGACTTCGCGAACGGAGAGATCTACTGCAAGTTCGCCGAGTCGGTGCGCGGCGGCGATGTCTTCATCCTTCAAACCCACACCGGCACCGCTGACATGTCGATCAACGATGCGATCATGGAACACCTGATCATGGTCGACGCTGCCGAGCGAGCATCAGCAAAACGCACAACGGTTGTCGCTCCGTTCTATGGGTATGCCCGCCAAGACCGCAAGGCGTCAGGGCGAGAGCCAATCACCGCGAAACTTGTTGCTGACCAGTTCCGAGTTGCCGGCGCATCCCGCATGGTGAGCGTCGACCTGCACTCGAACCAGCTGCAAGGTTTCTTCGAAGGGCCATGGGATCACTTAGTGGCCATGCCGGTGTTGTGTGATGCGCTTGGAAAACTGGCCGACGACCTCGTCGTGGTATCACCCGATGCCGGACGGGTGAAGGTGGCCGAGCGTTATGCCCAGAGGCTCGACGCTGACCTCGCAATCGTGCACAAACGTCGGCTGCCGAATCAGAAGAATGCTGTGGAGGCCAAAGATGTCGTGGGTGATGTCGATGGCAAACCCTGCGTGTTGATCGATGACATGATCGACACAGGTGGCACGATCGTTGCCGCAGCCGAGTTGCTGAAAGAAAAAGGTGCAAGCAAGGTGATCGCGGCAACAACCCACGGTGTGTTCAGTGGCCCTGCCATCGAGCGACTCGAGAACTCATGCATCGAAAAGGTCGTCGTGACGAACACACTGCCGCTGACCCGCACGATCGACAAAATGGAAGTCGTTTCCATCGCCCCTCTTATCGCAGCTGCCATACGTGGCATCTTCGAAGATACGTCCGTCAGTGAAATCTTTGGCGGAGGCAACTACAACTAGGTGCAGTCGGTCGTCACCGCTGTCTCAGAATTTGTGGCGAAAGCCCGTTCAAATCAAGCCCAACCGGGCGGTAATGCCACCCCAGGGCGTTACGCTAATCAAGCTTAAGAATCGCCAACGAGGTTTGTGATGTCTCAACAAGTTGCTCTAAATGCCGTAACCGGTCGTGAAATCGGGTCGAGTTCATCTCGCCGACTTCGCCGCGAAGGCCGTATACCGGCCGTCGTGTACGGCCTCGAGAGCGAGCCGATCCCTGTATCGGTTAACTACTCCGAGGCTCGGACTGCGCTGAGCGGTAGCGCCGGACTCAACGCATTGCTGAATCTCACCATTGATGGTGCCGATCAGCTGTGTTTGGTCAAGGACATCCAACGCCATGTGGTGCGCGATGAGGTCAGCCATATCGACTTCATTCGGGTTGACCCCAATGCGAACTTCGAGCTTGAGGTTCCACTGATTCTTATCGGTGAGTCCAAAGCCGTTGCCAACGTGAGCGGCATGGTCGATCAGGCGCTGTTCTCGGTTGTGATCAGCACCAAGCCAACTTCGATTCCTAACGAGATCGAAGTCGACATCTCAGACATGGAAGTCGGTGACAGCATTCGTGTTGAAGACCTCAAACTTCCTGAGGGTGTCGAGGCCGCGATGAGCGCTGAAACCACGGTTGCGACCGCAGTCGT
This sequence comes from Acidimicrobiaceae bacterium, assembly GCA_003485885.1. Classification (GTDB taxonomy): domain Bacteria; phylum Actinomycetota; class Acidimicrobiia; order Acidimicrobiales; family UBA10347; genus UBA10347. Next base: position 3,893 of record DNHM01000492.1, on the reverse strand, counting down.
GACTCGTTCCACGCTCGAAGCAATGCGTGCAGATGATGCAGCCGAAGCAGCCGAAAGCGAAGAGGGTGCAGCCGCACCTGCTGGCGACTCCAGCGACGATTAAGAGCGTTGGCGCTCCGCCGCAAGCTCAAGCAAGAACCACGTCGAGGGACGCCGGCTGACCTGTTGGTCGTCGGCCTCGGCAACCCCGGAAACCAATACGAAGGCACCCGCCACAATATTGGGGTCGAGGTCGTTCACGAACTGGTTGAGCGCTACGGCGGCAAACTAAAGACATCTCGCGAGGCAGCCCACACCGACGAACTGCGTGTTGGAAAACATCGTGTCGCGGTCGCTTTTCCGCAGACGTTCATGAATCGCAGTGGTGAATCAGTTCGTCTGCTGATGCGTCGATACGGCATCGAGGACCTGGAACGTCTTGTTGTGGTGCACGATGAGCTTGACCTTGAACCTGGCCGGTTTAAGGTCAAAGTCGGCGGTGGGCTCGCTGGTCACAACGGGCTCAAGTCGATTCGTGATCATGTGCACTCAACCGACTTTGTTCGTCTGCGCATCGGTGTCGGTAAGGCACCTGGCCGTATGCAAGGCGCCGACTGGGTTCTCAAGCGGCCTGGCAAAGAGGATCGTCAACTGCTGGACGAAATCGTGGAAACGGCTGCCGACGCCGCCGAAATGTTGCTTGTCGAACCTGCGGTTGCCGTGATGAACCGCTTCAACACGTAGGAAACCGAACGACCGTGGCATTACGCGAGCTCACAGCACGCCTTTCCGACGACCCTGCTCTCAGCGCGTCACTTGGAAAGAAACACGCCGACCTGGCGGTCGCCGAGGCTGCACAACCGATGGTGCTCGCTGCAATTGCTGGATTCGGTGATCGCCGGCCGATTGTGGTCGTCACTGCCACCACCAACGCGGCCGAACGACTGGCCAGCGATCTCGAAACCTGGCTCGGCGCCGAACATGCACAGGTCTTCCCCGCATGGGAGACGCTCCCGTTCGAACGAGTAAGCCCAGCTGTTGAAACAATGGGCCGTCGTACGCAACTGCTGTGGCAACTCCGCAATGGATCTTCGCCCAAGGTCCTGGTCGTGCCGATCCGAGCCTTGTTGCAACGTTTGTCTCCCTCAAACCGAGCCATTGAGCCGCTGCATGTTGCCCAGGGTGATCAACTGGAGATGGATGACTTCATTACCAAGCTGATCAACATCGGGTATCGGCGAGATAGCCAGGTGGAACATCGCGGCGATGTTGCCGTGCGTGGCTCCATTATCGATGTGTATCCCTCGACTGGGTCCGCTCCGATTCGTATTGATCTCTGGGGCGACGAAGTCGACCGCCTCACCGAGTTCGCGGTCGCAGATCAGCGTTCAACAGATCCCGTAGGGAGCATCGATATCTTCCCGTGCCGCGAAATCATCCCGAATGAAGCCATGCGGGCTCGGGCCGAACAGCTCATGTCGGTGTCACCCTGGGGTCGCGAACACTGGCAGCGTTACGCCGATGGTCAATTCTTCGACGGGATGGAGTCGTGGTTGCCATGGTTCGACGACAGCAACGATGTTGTTGGTGACCTGCTTGGTAACGATGCTCATGTGGTGCTCGTCGAACCGCAGCGCCTGCGTCGTCGAGCCGAGGATCTCTTGGCTGAAGAAGCAGACCTGGCAGCGACATTGGCGACAACATGGGGTGCCGTCGAGGCCTCGGACACAGGTCTTGCCAAGCTGCACACGGAATTTGACCGCGCTCTCTCCCAGACGACGTCTCCGATCTGGTCGGTGTCACCCCACGCGGTGAGCCCCGACGTCGCCACCGTTGATTCAAGCGGATGGGACCGGGCTATTGGCGAGGGGCGTGGCCCGATTCCGCAACTCCAGCGGTTGATCGCCGATGGCTACCGAGCGGTCGTGGCTGTTGACAGCCACGGGTCGGTCAATCGCATTCATGGTTTGCTCGCCGAGCAAGGTCTTGATCTGTCGCTTGATCCCGATGCCCACTTCACTGATGGCCGAAGCGCCCATGTTGTGGTTGCGCCGCTGGTGCAGGGTTGTGTTCTGCCATCGCTGAAGCTGGCAATCCTGAGCGAACCAGAACTCACCGGACGCCGCCGAGCTCACCGTAAACAACGCCAGCGTGTCCAACAATCCGCCGACCTCGAGGATCTCAAGCCTGGCAGGTATGTGGTTCACCGCCAGCACGGCATTGCCAAGTACGGCGGCATGGAGACCCGAGCGATAGCAGGTGTCGACCGCGACTATCTGGTGCTCCAGTATCGGGGAACTGACAGGCTGTATTTGCCGTCGGACCAGATCGATGCGATCCGCCATTACACCGGCGGCGACTCGCCGAGCCTCAGTCGTATGGGCGGCGCTGACTGGCAGAAGGCGAAAGGTAAAGCCCAGTCTGCGGTTGCCGAAGTAGCGCAGGAACTCGTGCTGCTCTATCAGCAGCGGGTTACGACGCCTGGGCACGCGTTCGGTCCAGATACGCCATGGCAAGCCGAGCTCGAGGCATCGTTCCCGTTTCAGGAGACACCGGACCAGCTCAAGGCGATTGACGAGGTCAAGGGCGACATGGAGCGGGCGCTGCCGATGGATCGCCTTATCTGTGGCGACGTTGGTTTCGGTAAAACCGAAATTGCTCTTCGAGGTGCGTTCAAGGCGATCCAGGATGGCACGCAGGTTGCGGTGCTCGTGCCTACGACCCTGCTGGCACAACAGCACTACCAGACCTTCAGCGAACGTTTTGCCGCCTATCCAATTCGGGTCGAGGTCCTTAGCCGATTTCTGACGGCAGCTCAGGCCCGCAAAGTCACAGAAGATCTTGCCAAGGGCGAGGTCGATCTCGTGGTTGGCACCCACCGTTTATTGTCGAAAGACATCAAGATTCCAAAACTTGGGTTGCTCGTGATCGACGAGGAACAACGTTTTGGCGTGAAACACAAGGAGTCGATCAAACAGCTCAAGGCTGCCGTCGACGTGCTCACGCTGAGCGCAACACCGATTCCACGTACACTCGAGTTGAGCCTGACCGGTATTCGGGACTTGACCTTGCTGCACACGCCTCCGGCTGATCGCCAGCCGATCCTGACCTATGTCGGCGAGTACGATGAACGAGCGGTGGCCGAGGCAATTCGGCGCGAGTTACTCCGCGAAGGCCAAGCGTTCTTCGTGCATAACCGGGTGCAAGATATTGAGCAGGTCGCCGATGAGCTCCGCTCCTTGGTGCCCGAAGCCCGAGTGGCAGTTGCGCACGGCCAAATGGACGAAGGTTCACTGGAGCAGGTCGTCTACGACTTCTGGGAGCAAGAGTACGACGTGCTCGTGTGCACGACCATTATCGAATCTGGCATTGATATGCCCAGTGTGAACACGCTGGTGGTGGACCGCGCGGACTTGCTCGGCCTCGGCCAGATGCATCAGCTCCGAGGACGCGTCGGCCGATCGGGCCAGCGGGCCTACGCCTACCTTTTCCATCCGGCCGACAAGGTGCTGAGCGAAGATGCCTATGAGCGGCTGAAGACCGTTGGTGAAGCCACTGAGTTGGGATCGGGTTTCCGTATCGCAATGCGCGACTTAGAAATCCGCGGCGCAGGCAACCTCGTTGGCACTGGGCAGACCGGCCATATCGCCGCCGTGGGTTACGACCTGTACTGCCAACTGGTGACCGAGGCAGTAGCGGTGCTCAAGGGTGAAACCGTCGAGGTCTCCCCAGATGTCAAGATCGAAATTCCAACGCCAGCGAACCTTCCTGAGTCCTACGCACCCAAGGAAGCGATGCGGCTGATGGCGTACCGTCGGCTCTCCAACGTCACCACATTGGCTGAGGTCGCCGATGTCGCTGCAGAGTGGGAGGATCGGTTTGGTCCAATCCCGCCGCCAGCCCAGATGCTGCTT
>DNHM01000567.1 GCA_003485885.1 Acidimicrobiaceae bacterium | reverse complement strand
GCTCCATCACTTCTGCTGTCCAGACCCTCCGACGCTAGATGACGAGATCGTGTAACAGCCGGACGGCTCGGGCTCGCCCATCGGGCGCTCAGCGCCAAACCGCAGGCGGCCCCTAACAGGGCTTGACAACCAACGATTGTGGATGTGGGCCTGATCGCGCAGACGCACCGCCGCCAACCGACCCTAGGTCAGTGGTGCAGTTCGCCGCGGATGAGTTCAACAACGACGATAGGCGGCCCAGGTGCTCGGAGTAGGATCGTCGTTGTGAAGGACCGACCCCACACTCTGAGAGGCTCAGATGAACCAAGACCGTGCTCAGCTGCGCACTGATCTGTGCGACGCGCTTGAGACTCTGATCGGGAGTCTGTCGGCAGGCGGCCATTCGCACTGGGTTGAATGGTTGCAGTCTGCTTGCAGCGTCTGCAAGCGGGCGACGATACCTATGCTGTCGGGTACCTACTGTCGGCGTTCGGCGGCAGGGGCAGCCTGAACGGCATCTTGTACGTCGCAACAGGCGAGACATGGCGATTGGCGAGCAAGCTTGAGCGAATGTTCCGTCAGGACTTGTAGACGCATCTTCATCGAAGCAGTGATGAGCGAAGCTACGAAGGAGGACCCGATCGGGCTTCCGCGATCGGCGTCGTGCCTCTTTCCAGCCTGAAAGACCTGGACATATCAGGAAAAATATTGTGGGCGTTGAGGGACTTGAACCCCCGACCCTCTCGGTGTAAACGAGATGCTCTAGCCAACTGAGCTAAACGCCCTGAGGGGCACGAGACTAGCGGCTGCAATTGCCTTTGGCGACCCCGAAGGCGATCTCTCCACTGATCTCTGTCCGGGATGCCGTTCCCAGCGACGCAACGCTAGAAGACGACGGTTTGTTCTTCATGGTTTACGACGACCTCAAGGGTCTTGCCACCGACTACATGGCCTGTCAGCGCCTTCGCTGCGGCGTCGAGCTCGCTACTCAAAAAGATACGAGCCCTCGAGCCTTTGACCTTGAACTCAGTCACGTCACCATATGCGCCACACCGGGCCGCAGAACACCCGCCGGAAAGTGATCTAGGCTGGCTCTGATGACCGCCATCGCGACACGACCGATGCTCAAGGGCTGGTCTCATCTTCTTGCCGCTGTTGCTGCGATCACGTTGTGCCCGATCTTGGTCGCCTTGTCGCTTCCGGGCACCAAATGGTCTGCCGCTATCTTCAGCGCAGGTGTGATCGCGTTGTTCACAATTTCAGGCTTGTTCCATCGGGTTCAATGGAATCCTCGGCAACACAAGATCATGCAGGCCCTTGATCACTCGATGATCTTCATTGTGATCGCGGCCACCTACACGCCGATCGCAGCGGTCGCTCTACCGGATCCCCAAGGCCGTTTGATCCTCACCATCGTATGGGCAGGTGCAATCGGGGGAGTACTGCTGAATCTCGCTTGGCCCCAAGCGCCCCGGCCTGTCGTGGTCGCTCCGTATCTGATCGTTGGGTGGGTTGCTGTGGTTGTCGTGGTCGACGTTTGGCGAGCGCTTGGCGTCGCTGGGTTTATCCTGCTCGTTGCTGGGGGACTGCTACACAGCTTCGGTGCTGTGGTCTACGCCCGTAAACGTCCTGACCCCTGGCCCACCGTGTTCGGTTTCCACGAACTGTTTCACCTGTTCGTGATCGGCGGCATTGCCTGTCATTACGTGGTTGTCGCATTCTTCGCACTGCGTTAGGCGTTTGCTGGTTCAGAATCGCCACAGCTGCACCCCGACCCGCCACTGCCTCTGGCGGGACACCAATGGTCGTTACGACCTGCGGATACCGATCGTTAACAGTGCCACGCCTATCACCGCGGCGCTGACCGAGATGGTGATCGGTCCTTTGATGCCAAATGACTCGTAGGTCACGCCACTGATCATGATCCCCACGCCGCGAGCCGCAGTGCCGACAGCACTGTTCGCTGCGAGGGCACGACCACGCGCTTGTGGCATTGCTTCGCTGACGATTGAGAACGATGTCACGATCGAGAACTCGAAGCCGAGAAAGAAGATAAGCAGGCCAAGCGCGCCGATAGCGAGGGATGTGCCTGCTTGGGACATCACGAGGAGCCCCACAACGGCGATGGAGAGCGCAACCCGAGTCGACTGAATCGGCCCGGCGCGATCAGCAATGGCAGCAGAGCTTGACGAAGCGGCAAATTCCGCAGCACCAAAGGCCATGGCAACAAGGCCTACGCCACCGGTGGAAACACCGAGCACATCATTGAGCCACGTTCCGGCGATGACAATAGTGGTCAACCCCGTTGTAGCGATCGCCGCAGAGGCCCCAATCAGAATCCATGCGTCCAAGGTCAGCGGCTGGCGAACGACAGGAGCGGTTGCGTCGGCGAGAGGCACGGATCCATCGCGACTTCGGCCGACCGTGAACGCCATGATCGCCAGCAGTGCAGAGAGCACGGCGAAGGGCGCTCGCCATCCAAACAGGTTTATCAGCACTGCTATCAGTGGTGCTCCGACCAGAAGAGCGGACGCCCACGAGGTCTCGAACACTCCAATCGTGCGCGCCCGACGTTGGAACGGCACACGTCGGCTAAGAAAAGCGTGGCCGCTGACGGTGAACGCGGAGGCAGCGACGATGAGGGTCACATAGGACACGGCGAAGATCCACAGGTTCCCAACCAACGCACCCGCGTAAGACACCGCTGCGAGCGCCAATGCCCCAACCATGATCCTTCGCTCTCGGCCACCATCGAGTTGACGGCCAATGAGCAGCGTTGACAGCCCAGCGGTCTCACCAACACCAAGAATCGTCGTCAGACGAACTGTGGTCGTCGAGAATGCTTCAGCCAACGTCGGCAGAAAGAACGGCAGCCATCGCAGCGCAGTGTTGATCACGGCTTTTGCACCGGTGAGTTGCATCAACTGGCCTCGACCAATGTCTGCGGAGGCTTGCAGCCCGTCGGTGCTCATGCCTGGGGCAGGCTATCCCCGGCGTTCGCGTGCACAGGTGCGAACAGTCGCGCGATGTTGGGCCAGGAACATGGGCTCGTTGGCTTCGGACTGTGACACATGTCGGCTGTGCACGCCTCAGAGACGACAACAGGGTTCTCGTCGGATGGAGAGATCATGGGTCGTACACCGCTGGTTCGGTTGGTCAGGGCGAGCTTTGTCCGTTCGGGTTGTCACCCCGAGTGATCGACACGTTTGACTTCATGCATTGATCTGTCGCAACGGCCGTCTGGCCCGACCAAGACCACTAGTATTTCGCGTCTTGACTACGACACCGGCTCCACGACCTACGCGGGAACAGCTCGCAGCACTCGCGCTAGAAGAAAAGGCAGCGATCACTGCAGGGTATGACATTTGGACCGTGGCAGGCATCGAGTCGATTGGTGTGCCGCCTCTGCGCATGACCGATGGCCCTAACGGGGCTCGGGGCGCCAAGAACACCCTTGGTTCTGGAGATGTCCGAGCGGTGTGTGTCCCAACGGGTACTGCACTCGCTGCCAGCTTCGACACTGAGTTGCTTGGTCGTATCGGTGACTTGTTGGGCCGCGAGACTCGACAGAAGCGCGCTCGGGTCCTGCTGGCACCCACTATCAATCTGATTCGCTCGCCGCTCTACGGACGTACGTTCGAAACATATGGTGAGGACCCGTGGCTGTCTGGTGTGCTGGCCGCAGCCTTCATCACCGGTGTCCAGAATCAAGGTGTGGCCACAACACCAAAACACCTGATCGGCAACGAGGCTGAGTACCAGCGGACCACGATCAACTCGATCATCGACGAGCGCACCTTCCGCGAGGTTTACCTGCTCCCGTTCGAGTTCGCGATCCGGCGGGGTAAGGCCCTTGGCGTGATGACGTCGTACAACCGGGTCAATGGCACCTACGCCAGCGAAGACCCAGCATTGTTGAACGGCATCTTGCGAGAAGAATGGGGCTTCGAGGGTCTTGTCGTGAGCGATTGGTTCGCTGCAGGCACAACCGTCGGAGCGCTTGAAGGCGGACTCGACGTCCAGATGCCCGGCCCAGATCGTTTCTTCGGCGCTCCGGTAGCCGAGGCCATCGCCAATGGCGAGGTCGACGAGTCTTTCCTAGATGCCATCGTCGATCGCCGCATCCATGTCCACGACGCTCTCGACGCGTGGAACAACGATGTCGATGAACCCGAACTCAGCGTGGAGCACGACGCAGACCGCCGACTCGCACACGAAGCCGCCGCTGCCGCCATGGTCTTGCTCGAGAACGATGGGATATTACCCATGAGTCCCGACGTTGGTTCGATCGCTGTCATCGGACCCAACGCTGTCACTGCACACATCATGGGCGGTGGTTCGTCACAGTTGCCTGCCCACCGTCGAGTCCCACCGGCCGATGCGTTCCGTGAACGTTTCGGTGACCGAGTCACTGTTGAGCAGGGCTGCATCATCGACAAGACCGCACCCCCGGTTCGCCCCGACGGGGGATTCGATATCGACCTCTTCATGAACGATGACTGGAGCGGTCCGGCTGCAGCTCAGCTGACCCAGCAATCCGGCCGCACGTTCTACTTCGGTTCGCCTGATCCTGCCGTTGGCACCGAAGCATTTACTGCTCGCATGACTGGCACTGTGACGCCGACGACCACCGGCGATCACACCTTTAGTCTCATCCAGGTCGGTCCGGCACGGGTGATCATCGATGGTCAGGTCGTGATCGATGGCATCAACGAAACACCTGAGCGGGGCGAAGCATTCTTTGGCCTGGGCAGTGTCGAAATGTTGGTCACAGTGCCACTGACTGCGGGTGCGCCCGTCGACGTCGTGATCGAGTTCAACGGCGGGCGAGGCAATGGCATCAAGGGGCTGGTCGTGGGCCACAAACCACCACCGCCAACTGACCTGATCACACGTGCCGTCACTGCAGCAGCTGCAGCTGATGTCGCGATCGTGATCGTCGGAACGAGCAGCGAGTGGGAGACCGAGGGCAACGATCGGGCCTCGATGGATCTGCCAGGCGATCAGGTCGAACTGATTCAAGCCGTTTCGGCGGCCAACCCCAAGACGTGTGTCGTCGTCAATGCCGGGTCACCTGTCGATCTGAGCTGGACCGACCTTCCCGCAGCAACACTGTTTGGCTGGTTGGGCGGGCAGGAAATGGCGTCGGCGCTGATCGATGTGTTGTTCGGCGACGCCGAGCCTGGCGGACGTCTGCCGATGACCATGCCGCTGATGATCGAACACACGCCGTCCTACGGCACCTTTCCAGGAGAGTCGAACAACAGTCTCTATGCCGAGGGCACCTTGGTGGGTTACCGCTGGTACGACACCCGCAAGTTGGCGGTGCAGTATCCCTTTGGTTACGGCCAGTCGTACACAAGCTTTGGCTGGACCGAGCCGGTGGTCACCCGAACCGGATCTGTTTCATGCGACGTGGAGCTGACACTCACCAATACTGGCGACCGTGCTGGCAGCGATGTAGTGCAGCTCTATGTCTCGCCGCCTGCGTCGAGCTTCACCAGGCCAGCGCAACAGTTGGCAGGTGTTGCCAAGGTGCATCTCGAAGCAGGCGAGTCACAAACGGTGACCATCGAGTTGAACCCTCGCAGTCTTGCGTTGTGGGATCCGGCCAACCAGGATCACATCGAAGCGCACAAGCGGCTCGCCGGATCTGGTGCTGGTGTGGGTTTGAGTGGCGGAAGTAGTCATGCGGTTGAAGCAGGCTGGTACGTCGAGGCAGGCGACTACACCCTAAACATCGCACATAGCGTGGGCGATGTCGCCTTCGCCGAGACGTTCACCGTGAGCGAGCCGCTGGGCCCACTTCAGAAGGAGGCAACACTGCCCTAGAGGCAACCCTGCCCTAAGGAACGTGGCGAAACCCCAAGGCATCGCTAGCTCAGAACGTCGATCGACCAGCACATGGACGCGGCAATCGACGTGCACGTAATACACGTCCCTTAACGAGTGGTTGACCTGATGCGCACACTGGCACACATCAGGTGTAGTGGGGTGCGTCGTCCCGATGGGAATCCGGCTAGTCCATGAACTCAGGTTCGCGGGCCACAAGTTCGTCCCAGAATGGCTGGAACTGGAACCAGCCAGAGAGGTCCTGACCTTGCACGTCCCAGCCCTGTTGAGCGATTTCGTCCGAAACTTCGATAGGAGTGCCTGCTGACATGGCAATCAGTTGTGACTGCATACAACGTTCGAGCGACACAAACCACCAGACCGCAGCATCCACAGAGCCGCCCGTGGTGATATGGCCATGGTTCTGGTGAATCATGACCTTCTTGTCGCCGAGGGCTGCTGCCATCTGCGCGGAGATCTCGGTATCAACAACTGGTGTGCCGCTGCCGACCTTGCAATACGCAACGTCGTTGTAGAACATGGTGTGATCTTGGGAGATCATCTGCAGTGGGGTGCCCAACGACGAGAACGTCCGCCCGTACATCGAGTGACTGTGCGCAGCAGCGATGACATCGGGACGTGCCTTGTGGAGCTCGCTGTGAATAGCGAATGCAGCGGTGTTGACCGGGCGGTCGCCAACGACGACGTCGCCATGATGATCGACACAGATCAGATCACTGACGGTCATGAGTTTGAAATTGTGACCAAACGGATTCACCCAGAAACGATCTGGGAACTCAGGATCTCGCACGGTCACGTGGCCAGCAACACCCTCGGCAAGATTCAGCCGTCCCATGGTGCGGAGTCCAGCAGCCAGGCGCTGCTTACGGTGGAGGCGCTCGGCCTCGAAATCCATTTCGTCAGCCGCTTCAGGCTTTAGGTCTTCAATGAGTTCATCAAGTGTGTTCGCCATGGCAGGTCCCCTCAGAGTCTTGAACACACCATGCTAGTCGGGGTGCCCGACATGGAGCGACCTTGGGTCCTACAGTCAGGGCGTGCAAATCCTGCAAATGGACCCCAGCGAGATCGAAGCGTTACCTGTCGAGCTACGCGAACGTTTTCCTGATGTCGTCAACGATTTGCGTGACGGGGTCATCCAAGACATTCCCGATGCGGTGCTGAACCAGTTGCCATCGTCAGTTGTCGATCGCATCCCCGAGGGCCTACTCGCCAGCGGCGTGGATACCACCTTCGTTATCGTCTTGGCTGCAATCGCAGGCATCGCCCTGCTCGGCTTCTTCTATGGCATGACCAAAGCCGCCGCCAAAGCCGCCATGTTCTTCCTCGTCATCGGCGGCATCGCCGGATTCATGCTGTACGCGCAGTATTGATTTCGTTCGTTTTGCTCGCGGCGGTGGAGGGTAGTCAACCTTGCTGGCAACGCTTCGCGATTGCTGCTGCGGCTCTGTGAGGCTGAGCAAGTCGAGGGTCCCTGCAAACGGAGGAGTGTTCCGCTGCGCTTCACGTGGTCGAAGGCGGTTTGGCTTGTGGTGGGCCCAGACGAATAGGTTCAGCTACATGAGCGAACGATTTACAGACAAGGTTGCGGTGGTTACAGGTGGTGCCTCGGGAATTGGTGCGGCGACAGTTCGGCGGCTAGCGAGCGAAGGAGCATCGGTGGTTATTGCTGATCTTCAAGGTGATGCAGCTGAGGCACTGGCGCTAGATATCGGCGATGCGGTGATGCCTTATGGGTTAGATGTGACCGACGTAGGTGCGGTTGAGTCTCTGATGCAGGCGGCTGTCGACCACTTCGGCAAACTCGACATTGTCTTCAACAACGCCGGTATCAGTTCCCTCGGAAGGGTCGATTCGATCGACCTGGACGCGTGGCATCGGGTGATCGACGTTGACCTCAATGCAGTCTTCTACGGTTGCCGCGCCGCCATTCCCCATATGCGAACGAATGGAGGTGGCGCAATCGTCAACACCGCGTCTATCTCCGGCCTATTCGGCGACTGGGGAATTCCTGCGTATAACGCGGCGAAGGGAGCGGTGATGAACCTCACGCGAGCGATGGCCGCCGATCACGCTCGCGACAACATCAGGGTTAACGCTGTCTGCCCCGGTGGTGTTGAGACAGCAATGACCGACTCGCTGGTGAAGAGTCGGCGCGCCGCAGAACAATATGAGCGGTTGGTTCCGATGGCTCGTATGGGTGTTGCCGACGAAATCGCCAGCGCTGTTGCGTTCCTGGCAAGCGATGATGCCTCCTATGTGACCGGCCATGGGCTCGTCGTGGACGGAGGAGTGACCGCTACCACTGGCCAACCAAACTTCAGTGCACTAGCCGAGCGATGGTGGGCCGACGACTGACGCGGATTAGACGACTATCTGCATGCCAGAGCAGGCGTATTCCCGGGTTCACCCGTGCCTCCTGTCACGTAGACGACACGGATGTAATTCGTTACGGTAATCCACACAAGTCCATGGCGGCTACTCGATCCCCCTTTGAGTTCGCTGCTAAAACGCCCCGCCACTTCCCCCAGGCGGGGCGTTCGGATTTTTGCCACCAGGGGAGCGTTCCTTAATAGCCACCGGGTGCCGAATTCAGCCCGCGCAAGCCCGCTACCATTACGAGGTGCTGCGCATTGGTTCGACACTGCTACGAATGTTTCTCGTAGTGACCCTGTTGGCGGTCACCGTCGTGTCCGCTGGGGCGGTCATGGGCCCACAGATCAGCTCGCTCAAAGGTGCGGTCAATGGACGGGCAGGCTTCGATATCTCGCTCGCTGGTCTCGATACTCGTAGCCTTCTGTACGACAGCGCAGGCAACGAGATCTTCCGGTTCGTCGACGATGGTTCGAACCGTGAACTCCTTGCGCTCGAAGACATGCCCGAGCAGCTGATCACTGCGGTGGTCACGATCGAAGACGC
>DNHM01000089.1 GCA_003485885.1 Acidimicrobiaceae bacterium | reverse complement strand
ACGCACACCCAGGTGGTCGAGGTGCAGTCGAGCGACTTCCTCGTCGAGCAGCTTGGGCAAGGTGATGACGTCGGTGTTGCTGTAGGTCTCGGCGTTCTTGTGCAACTCGATCTGTGCCAAAACCTGGTTGGTGAAGCTGAACGACATCACGAAGCTTGGGTGCCCCGTGGCGTTGCCCAAGTTAAGCAGTCGGCCTTCGCTCAGCATCAGCACAGAATGACCGTCGGGGAAGACGAACTCGTCGACCTGAGGCTTGATGTTGATCCGCATGACATCACTCATCTTGTCGAGCCCGGCCATATCGATTTCGTTGTCGAAGTGACCAACGTTGCCGACGATTGCCTGATGTTTCATGCGGGCCATGTGTTCGGACGTGATGATGCCCTTGTTGCCGGTGGTGGTGATGAAGATGTCGGCAGTTTCCATGACGTCTTCGATACGGACGACCTGGAATCCTTCCATCGCAGCCTGCAGAGCACAGATCGGGTCGATTTCGGTGACCATGACCCGGGCGCCTTGGCCCTTGAGGGCAGAAGCGCAACCCTTACCAACATCGCCGTAACCACAAACGACGGCGAGCTTGCCGCCAAGCATGACGTCGGTACCGCGGTTGATGCCGTCGACCAATGAGTGGCGGATGCCGTAGAGGTTGTCGAACTTGGACTTGGTTACCGAGTCGTTCACATTGATTGCCGGGAACAACAGTGATCCGGCCGCAGCCATAGCAACGAGACGATGCACGCCGGTCGTGGTTTCTTCGCTAACGCCCCGGATACCAGGGGCGATCCGCTGCCAGAAGCCGGAGTCATCAGCAAACATGCTGCGCAGCCGGTCCATGAACACGACTTCTTCTGCACTGGCGTCGTCAGGTGTTGCAGGAATGGCGCCAGCAAGCTCGTACTCGAGGCCCTTGTGGACCAGCATGGTGGCGTCGCCACCGTCGTCGAGGATCAGGTTCGGGCCTTGTCCGTCGGGCCAGTGGAAGAGCTGTTCGGTTGCCCACCAGTATTCCTCGAGCGTCTCGCCCTTCCAGGCGAACACAGGAACACCAGAAGGAGCATCGACAGTACCGTCGGGACCGACTGCCACAGCGGCAGCTGCGTGGTCCTGGGTCGAGAAGATGTTGCACGACACCCAGCGGACGTCAGCGCCGAGCGCGGTGAGCGTCTCGATAAGCACTGCTGTCTGGATGGTCATGTGGAGCGAGCCGACGATGCGAGCACCAGCGAGCGGCTGCTCGTCGCCGTAGCTCGCACGAAGTGATACCAGGCCAGGCATCTCATGTTCGGCGAGGCGGATCTCTTTACGGCCAAATTCCGCTAGGGAGAGATCTGCGACGCGGAAGTCTTGTTGGGCGGTGTCAGTCATTGTGACGTCCTCTGTTCGGGGAGTTCAAAGGAAGCACACGTCAGCGTGGCTTCCTTGGTTTGTAACCCCGGCTGGTGTCGTCTGACACCCATGCGTCCGCTCAGCCGAGTCGGCCTAAAGGCTAGCGGCTCGACGCGACGTCGGGTGACGTCGAACCGGTACAAGCCCAACCAACCTCATTGTTACGCATTTTCGAGAATCGCAGCAACGAACGCGAACTGCGCATCGGTGAACTCGCCGTACACGCTGCTACTTGGCGATCCCGTCGTGAAGGCTGACACCGCTTCGGCGAAGTCACCAGCGCCAACAGCGAAGTCGTTGAGGCCATTGCCTGGCCACCAGGTAGATGGCATGTTGCGGAGCTCGATCCATTCGGCCCGCTGATCGTCTGACAATTGTTCGAGGTCGATGGCATGCCCGACTTCGTGCATCAGCACCGCAGCTACAGCATCGACCGATGCACCTGGTTCGACATGCACAACAATGGATTTGTCATGAGAGTGGGTGACACCCAGAAAGTCAGGATGATCGTCGACATACTCGATCTGCCAATCGGGCAACACCGAGCGGAAATCAAACGCAATCGTTGCTTCTGCTGCTGCACCAAGTTCGGTCGAGAAGCTGGAAGAGAGAACTGTTTGTTGCGTTCCCAGCACTTCGGTTGGCGCATCATTTGACATCCCACCGACCAGAACAAGCGAACCAACAGCGGTCAGACCTACGAGGACCCCCGCCGCAAGCACAATCTTTCGTTTGCTGATGGCCTGCGCCCGCCGCACCGAATCTGGCGCCGCGATCAGGCCTTGGATTTCGAGGCGAAGATCTGACTCGGTGTAACCCAAGCTTGATGACAACACGCCAAGGTCACGGTCACGCAGGACCAGGTCGCTGCCTGGCTCTTGGCCACGCAGCACATAGATCATCGAGACGTAACGCTCGAGCACATCTTTGGCGTCCACCGAGTCGAAGCTCATCGCTGTGGCGCCGACCTTGAGTTGTTGACGGTCGATATCGATAATCAACTCGGACCGTTGGGGAACAACTGGCCTCTCGTCGACCTCGTACAGGCCAACAAGGTGTTCGATGATGCCATCGTCGAGCGACACCCGACCCCGCTCGACGTTCTCGAGGTAACTCGGCGTGAACATACCGTTGGATCGACGGGCCATTTCTACGATGTCGAGACCCTGGTGTGAGCGCTGCTCAATCATGAGCGCGCCAAGTCGCGCTGGTGGCACGAGTGGGTCAACGGCGACAGGCACCCAATTAGTTTCCGTCATTAGCTACAGCATTGCAGAAAAATCAGCTCATTTGAGCTGAATGACCCACCTTGGATCGAAGTTCCGAAAATGAAGCATATTCACCCTGGCAGCCTTCCCAGGACCCGCTCCCAGTCTCTCCGGCATCGAGTCCGATCGGCGACGCTTCACACAGATCAGTGGTTAGGCCTCGAAGGTCGGGCTGATGCCTTCGGATTCGGCTTTGGCCAGAAGCACCACGTGCTCCTCATCGGACACAGCTTCGGCTTCGTCGATCAACATGATGGGGATGCCATCGGTGATCAAATAACGACGCTGCAACCGAGGGTTATAGAGCCCGCGATCGTCACCGAAGTACAACAGCGGACCCTTGTCTTCGGGGCAGGCCAATACGGCAAGGAGTTCTGGACTAAGAGTCATGAGGACACCAGTAAACCAGCAACTCGGCTGGCAACCATCACGAATCTGCCATCAACGCTTGGACTTCGGCCACTCGTGCATCACATGCCGCCTGGTCAGCAGCCTCAAGATTCAGGCGCAACAGCGGTTCGGTGTTCGATGCCCGAAGATTGAACCACCATTCGCCGAGGTCAACCGTCAAACCATCGAGGTGATCGAGATCGGCTCCGGCAGCCACGAAGTGTTCGGTAACCCGTTCGATCACTGCGTCTATGTCAGCGACCCGAGTATTGATCTCGCCCGACGCGATGTAACGATCGAATGGCTTCCGAAGTTCGCTGAGCGGAGCATCAGCAACACTGAGCATTTCGAGAACAACAAGCGCAGCAATCAGACCAGAATCGGCACGATAGTTATCCCGGAAGTAGTAGTGGCCGGAGTGTTCGCCAGCGAACGCTGCGCCAGTTTCGGCCATCGTCTTTTTAATAAACGAGTGACCCACACGAGTGCGAACCGCGGTGCCACCGCCTTCGACGATGACCTCGGGCACGGTCTTGGAGCAGATGAGATTGTGCAGCACCGTGGCGCCAGACTGTGCCCGCAGCACAGAAGCGGCGACCATCGCCGTCGTTATCGAACCAGATAGTGGTTGCGCCTTCTCATCAACGATGAAGACGCGGTCGGCGTCGCCGTCGAATGCCAAGCCAATATCGGCGCCCAGTTCGAGCACCCGGGCCTGCAGGTCGACCAGGTTTTCTGGCTGGATCGGGTCTGCTGGATGGTTCGGAAAAGTCCCATCAAGCTCGGGAAACAGATGGTCAACCGTGAACGGCAGACCTGCGAATGCAGCCGGTGCGACCAAGCCACCCATGCCATTGGCCGTATCGATGACAACCTTGAGCGGTTTCAGCGTGTTGACATCGACGAAGCTGTGGAGATGAGCCGTGAAGTCAGCAAGTACATCGTGGTGTGACAACGTGCCGGTTGTTTCGGCAGCAGGCAGATCGTTGACATCTACAGTTCCTGCGTAGTCACGCATGAACTCTAAACCGGCGGTGCTCACCGGCGCAGCACCTCGACGACACATCTTGATGCCCTGATATCCAGCGGGATTGTGCGATGCGGTAAATACTGCGCCCGGCGCATCCATGGATCCGGCAGCGAAGTACATCTCGTCGGTTGAGATCAGGCCGAGATCAACAACATCGAAACCCTGTGACATAAGGCCAGCCGCAAAAGCTTCGGTGAGCTCTGGCCCCGATGGCCGCATGTCGCGACCAACCATGACCGTGGTCGCATCCGGATCCTGTTCTCGTAAAAACGCCGCAAATGCAAGGCCGAGCCGAAGGGCAATATCGGCATCGAACTGTTCCGGATAGGTCCCGCGGACGTCATACGCCTTAACAATTGCGTTCAAACGCTGCTGCAGATCATTCACCATCTCAGGGTAGTGGTGGGAATGTCTTCGTACCTTCGGTTGTTAAGACACAGAGCTGATGGCCCTCCGCCATCGCTCTTCGCATGATCGGACCTAGCCTGAACACATGGTGAAACCTCCTCCCCCACCACCGCCCCGCAGCAACGAACCAGGTGAAGGACGCTTCCAACGCAGCGACCCCCGCTGGTCACGGCTCCTTCTCTGGCTCGCAATGTTTGCAGTGCTGGCATTGTTCTTCTTGCCATCGATCTCTCCCGACAACAGCGGCGATCAGATCACGTTTGATGACGTGCTGGTGCAAGTCCAAGACAGCAAGGTCGCCGAACTCGAGATCAACAACCTCACCGGTGAGATCGACGGCTTCTATAAGGCAACCGCCGCCGAGCTGGCCGAGGACCCCGAAGCCCGAGGCGAACCGTTCAACAGCAAAGGCCCGCTCGAACTCAGCGACGCTGATCGCTCCATCTTGGCCAGCGATCCAGAGCTTGAACTCACCTTCGACACACCTCAGTCGTCAATCTGGGCCAGCCTGCTGCCACTACTGCTACCGATCGGTCTGCTCATCGGTTTCTTCTGGTGGATGCAACGTCGTGCCCAGGGCCAGATGGGCGGTCTCATGTCGATCGGTCGATCCAAGGCAAAGACATACACGACCGAACGACCGGGCACCACCTTCGAAGACGTCGCCGGTTACGCCGGTGTCAAGCAAGAGATCACCGAGGTGGTCGAGTTTCTGAAACAACCCGATAAGTACGCCGAGATTGGGGCTCGAATTCCCAAAGGCATGCTTCTCGTAGGCCCTCCCGGCACCGGTAAGACGCTGATTGCGCGAGCAGTTGCTGGCGAAGCTGGCGTGCCGTTCCTGTCCGTTAGTGGCTCTGACTTTATGGAAATGTTCGTAGGTGTTGGCGCAAGCCGAGTCCGCGACCTCTTCGATTCAGCTCGCAAGTTGGGCAAAGCCATCATCTTCATCGACGAAATCGACTCGATCGGCCGCAAACGTGGCGCCGGTATGGGTGGCGGCCACGACGAACGTGAGCAGACGCTCAACCAGATGTTGTCTGAGATGGACGGTTTTGAAACCACCGAAGGCATCGTCATGATGGCGGCCACCAACCGGCCCGACATCCTCGACCCAGCATTGTTGCGCCCTGGCCGATTCGACCGCCAGGTTGTTGTCCCGCTTCCTGAACTCGAAGATCGCCAGGCAATCCTGCGAGTGCATGTCAAAGGCAAACGCACCGCACCCGACGTTGATCTCAACGTTGTCGCTCGCGGCACCCCTGGCATGAGTGGTGCTGACCTGGCCAACCTGGTGAACGAGGCCGCGTTGTTCGCTGTCCGGGCTGGCGACAGCATGATTCGTGGATCACACTTCGAGTCCGCACGCGACCGCATCCTGATGGGCCAGAAGCGTGAGTCCACTGCGCTCAGCGACGTCGAAAAGGAAGCAATTGCGTACCACGAGGCCGGCCACGCTGTCTGTGCCGTCGTGCTTCCTGCGGCCGACCCGCTGCACAAGGTCACCATCATCCCCAGCGGTATGGCCCTGGGTGTGACCATGCAACTGCCGGAGGCAGAACGTCATATCTATCGCCAGGACTACATCGAGGATTCACTCGTCGTGCGTATGGGCGGCCGTGTTGCCGAACAGCTGGTCTTCGGTCAGGTATCCACCGGCGCCAACGACGACCTGGTGCGTAACACCGAACTCGCCCGCAAAATGGTCCGCGAATGGGGTATGTCCGACAAGGTGGGCCCCATGGCATGGGGATCACAGGGCGAAGTCTTCATGGGTGACCAGATGGTATCAACCAAGGAATACAGCGACCAGATGGCACACGTCATCGACGCCGAGGTGTCGCAGATCCTTCGCGAGGCCGAACAGCGTTGTTATGACGTCTTGACCACCCATCGTTACGGCCTCGACTTGGTGGCACGAGCACTTCTCGAACGAGAAACAATCGCTGGCGACGAAGTCAGCCGGTTGCTTGGTGTGGCCCAGACCACGAACAATCCAGATGCAGCTCCCGCAAATGCAGCGGAACTGACCGAACCAAACGCCTCGTAACCCACGACCCAGATGACTACCACCCTCCTCGTCATGGTCGCGGTTGCGGCTGTGGCCGGGATGGTTGCATGGTGGCAGCAACAGCGGCTTCAGCCTGCCCCGACCAGTACCCCTGGGGCTCCCCCTGGCAGCCTCGATCGCACCGACTTTCGGGCTCCCGAGGCCCCGCTGCTGATCGCAGTATTCACGTCAAAGACCTGCAGCTCGTGCGCCATGGTGTGGGCAGAACTTTCTGGTTATGAGTCCGCAAATGTCGTGACCCAGAACGTCGAGGTTGGCACCGACGCTGCACTGCACAGCCGGTACAAGATCGAGTCAGTACCCACTGCTGTGATCGTGGACCGCACCGGGGAGACCCAGGCGGCGTTCGTGGGCCCACTTGGCCCTGATCACCGCCAAGCGCTTCGAGAGCTTCTCACGTCATCTACCGACACCTAGACGCAGCCAAGAGATACAGGCCGCGTACACGCACCTTCACTACGCTGGCGCCATGACCCAGGATCGTTACACCCATGGCCATCAGGAAAGTGTGGTGAACGCTCACGCGACCCGCACAATTGCCAATTCGGCCGCATACATGGCCTCGCATCTCGTACCCGGCGTTGACCTGCTCGATGTCGGCTGCGGACCAGGATCGATCACGGCGGAGTTCGTTTCACGAGTTATGCCGGGCGGGTCCGTGCTCGGGATCGACTACAGCGAACCGGTCATCGCCCGCGCTCAGCAAACATTCGGCGACTCCGATGCCACCTTTCAGACAATGGACCTGTATGCGCTTGATATCGAAGATGACAGTTACGACATCGCCCATGCCCATCAGGTGCTTCAACACGTAAGCGATCCCGTTGCGGCACTTCGAGAGATGCACCGTGTCGTACGTCCAGGCGGCATCATCGCGGTCCGCGACGCCGACTACGCAGGTATGCATTGGGCACCCGAGTCACCACTGCTCGATCAATGGATGTCCATCTATCGCCGCGTCGCCAAGGCCAACGATGCCGAACCCGACGCCGGGCGTTATCTCGTCAAATGGGCTCGCGAGGCTGGCCTGAACGATGTTTCACCATCGATCGATGCCTGGCTCTTTGCCGCCCCCGACCGCCGCGAATGGTGGGGCTCGACCTGGGCCGACAGGGTCCTCACGTCATCGTTCGCCGAACAAGCCGTTACCGAAGGTTTGTCCACCACTGACGAACTCGGACAAATTGCTGACGGTTGGCGGACCTGGATTGCGGAGCAAGACGGTTGGTTCGTCGTGCCCCACGGTCAGCTGATCTGTCGCGTCTAGGCACGCGATTGCCGTTTGGGATGACTTTGTTATTCAAAGGCGAGCAAGTCGGGCACGCTTGTGGTGCCCTGGACCGGAATTGACCCCGTGGTCAGGAGCAACCCGTTCGACGCAACGGTCAGCTCGGCAATGGTG